>CAYNVC010000116.1:0-7645 GCA_964400615.1 uncultured Anaerolineales bacterium
CTATCCCGTGAAAAAGGTCTGCGCCGCCGCCTGGAGCAAGTTGAGAAGCGGAGCCGGGAACATGCCGACGATGAACACGCCGGTCACGGTCACTCCCAGGCCAACCGCCAGCGCAGGCGAGAGGGCCACCCGCTCTTCCGTCTGCGCCGGGGTGAGGTACATGGCACGGATTATTTTCCAGTAATAGGCCAGGGAGATGACGCTGTTGAGCACGCCAACGGCAGCCAGACCGAGCAGCCCGCCCTTGAGCGCAGCGGAAAAGAGCCACAGTTTGCCGATGAAGCCGGCCGTCGGCGGGATGCCGCCCAGGCTGAGCAGGCAGATGAGCAGTATCATAGCCAGGGCCGGGGAGCGTTTGCTCAATCCGGCGTAATCCTCTATCTCGTCGGAGCCGGTGCGGTTGGAGAATGCGATGACGGCGGTAAAGGCCCCCAGGTTGGTCAGCGCGTAGGCGACCAGGTAGAGCAGCACGGCGGTGGTCCCGTACAGAGAAGCCGCCACCACGCCGATGAGCATGTATCCGGCGTGGGCGATGCTGGAATAGGCCAGCAAGCGCTTGATGTTCGTCTGCCACAGCGCCACCAGGTTCCCGACCGTCATAGTGAGCACCGAGATCGCCATCAGCAACATGCGCCAATCTACTCCCAGGTGTTCCAGGGAGAGCGGCAGCGTGGTCAGCATCACCCGCAGGATGATGGCGAATCCGCCGATTTTAGGCCCCACCGAGAGAAACGCCGTCACGGGTGTCGGTGCGCCCTCGTAAGCGTCCGGCGCCCACTGGTGGAAGGGGACAGCGCCGATCTTGAAAGCAAATCCGGCCAACACCATCACCAGAGCCGGAAAAAAGATCGGGCGCAGTGCGGTCTCCGCTCCCGTCAGGGCGGCCGCAATTCCGACCAGGTCTGTGGAACCGGTCAGCCCGTAGAACCAGGAAAGGCCATAGAGCATCACGGCTGAAACCGCCGCGCCGTAGAGAAAGTATTTGAGCGCGGCCTCGCTCGAGCGACGGTCGTCGCGCAGGTAGCCAGTGAGGATGTAGGAGGTAATGCTGATGAAATCAAAGGTCAAAAAGATCATGACCAGGTTGGTCGCTGCCCCTAGCAGGCATATCGCCAGGGTGACGAACAGCAACAAGGCGTAAAACTCGCCCCGGTAGCGGCTGTTAGCCTGCATATAGACGTCAGAGGCCAGAATCACGATGCCCATCGCCGCCAGCGCGATCATTTTGACCATCAGGGCAAAAGTATCGCAGGAGAGCACAGAGAGCACCTGGGTGTCCCAGCCCCAGAGCGTGATCGTGGCGACGAATGAGCCTGCCAACCCTGCCAGTGCTACGTAAGGCAGCCAACCCTTGCGCTCACTATGCGGATTGATGGCATCCAGCAGCAGAATGAGCAACCCCATCACAAGGAGCACGAGTTCCGGCGAGAGCAGCCACAGCGTTTCCCCTAATGTAAGTGTCGAGTCTCCGAAATTCAACGTTTGTCCTCCCCGCACGTAAGGCGTGATAAACCAGGTGTTCGTTTCAGGTTACTATGGCAACGACTGTAACAAGGTCGTCACCGCAGCGTTGAACGTATCCAGCAGAGGAGCAGGGTAGAGGCCGAGGAAGACCATGCCGAGTATCAAGGGCCAGATCGTCACCTTTTCCCACCACAGCATATCGGGCAGCTTGCCCCAGCGTTCCTTATCCAGCTTGCCCAGGAATACGTACTGTACGACTTTCCACAGGATGTAGGCCGCGGTAAAGACGACGCCCAGGACGCCGACAAAGGCCGCAATGGGGATAAAATGCACCGTTCCTCGGAAGACGAAAAACTCGCTCCAGAACCCGGCCAGCCCCGGCAGTCCCAGCGAAGCAAAGCCCGTCACCATCACGATGCCGTAATAGTAAGGCATTTGACTGCCCAGCCCGCCAAAGACTTTGAGGTCGCGGGTGTGCGCCCGTTCATAGATCATGCCGACCAGGAAAAAGAATCCGCCCGTGATGATGCCGTGGGCGAACATCTGGAAGGCCGCGCCATTGAGTGCCGATGCGGCAGCGTTAAAGTTAGTCGGGTTGCCCAATACGCCAATGCCGGCTGCGGCCGCGCTCAGCCCCAGGGTGACGTATCCCATGTGCGCCACCGAGGAGTAGGCGATCAGGCGTTTGAGGTCCCACTGGGCCATGCAGACCATCGCCCCGTAGGCAATGCTCATGACGGCCAGGATGGGGATGATCGGCACGTTGACGACAAAGTATTTGAATTGCGCGGGGAACATTGGCAGTGTGATCCGGATCAGCCCATAAGCGCCCAGTTTGAGCAATATGCCCGCCAGGATGACGCTACCAGAGGTCGGCGCTTCGGTGTGGGCGTCCGGCAACCAGGTGTGGAAGGGGAAGGATGGCACTTTGATAGCAAAGCCGATGAAAAAGGCCCAAAAGGCCACGCTGGCCCAGGTAAAGTCGCCGGCGAATGGCTGCTTGGAAATGGCATCCAGGATGTTAAAAGTGCCGGTCTGGAAATAGACGCCGATGATCGCCAGCAGCATTGCCACGCTGCCGGCCATCGTGTAGAGAAAGAACTTTAGTGCTGCGTACTTGCGGTTCTTACCGCCCCACACGCCGATGAGCAGGAACATTGGCACCAGTTCCACTTCCCAAAAGACGTAGAACAGCACCATGTCCAGGGAGAGAAAGACTCCGAACATGCTCATTTCTAGCAAGAGGAACAAAAAGTAATATTCCTTGACCCGTGTCTCGATGGTGCGGGCGGAGTAGAACAACGCGAGTGTCGTCAGCAGGGCGGTCAGGAAGAGCATTGGTGCGCTGAGGCCGTCCACACCCAATTCGTACTGGATGTTGAAAGCCGGTATCCAGGGATAGTGCTCCATGTATTGCATCACACCCGCTCCCAGCCGCGCCGTCCCTATCCAAATGCCGGTGGTAAAGATGAGCGTCAGGAAGGCGAATGCGGTTCCGAGACGCCGGATCGTTCTCGCGTCCTCGCGCGGAATGACCAAAATCAACAATGCGCCCACGAGTGGGATAAAGAGGGTAATGCTTAGGATTGGCAAGTTCATAGTACGCTCCCTTGTTCTTTCAGATTTGCAGGAATGAGAGTTACCAGGGTAAAAACACGAAAGCTGCGACCAGCACCAGCACCGTCAAAGAGGCCACCAGCAAATAGTTTTGCACCCGGCCGGTTTGGACGGGCCGGATCATCCGTCCGCCAAGCTTGACCACGCTGCCGACGCCGTTGACCGCGCCATCCACGATTTTGAAATCAAAGAGATTGCCAGCTTCCGAGAGCGAGCGCCCCAGGCGGCCCACCAGGTCGACCAACCCATCTATCACGCCGTGATCGAACGAGTAGAACGCACCGGCCAGCCAGATAGCGCCCTGCACAAAGGTGGCCTGGTAGAGTTCGTCGAAATAAAAGCGGTTTTGCATCGCGTCGTAGAGCCAGCCCAGCCAGACTTTGCGCATTGCGGCTTCCAACCGGTCCATCTCGCCGGACTCGAGTGGCTTGAGGCCATAGATCAGCCAGCCCAGGAGCAATCCGGCTCCTACGAAGGCAAATCCCAGGAGCATGGGGTTTCCATCGAACTCGGATACCGCCTCGGCCAGGTGGCCCGCTGCCCTGGTCGCGTGCTCCGCGTGGCCGGATTCAATCGTCGCGCCGACAAAGTGATGGAACCAGTTGGGCACGATGCCACCGATGACCGGCAGGTCTTCCGGGATGCCGGCGAATCCCAGGGTGATTGCAAAGACCGCCAGGATGACCAGGGGGATGGTCATCGAGCGGACGCTCTCCGGGGCGTGAACGGCGGAGGCGGTGCGCGGTTGGCCGAAAAAGGTCATCAGAATTTGCCGGGTGGTGTAAAAGGCGGTGATTCCGGCGGCCACGGCCAGGATCCAAAAGACCCACTGATTTCTCTGCCATGCCTGTGAGAGAATTTCGTCCTTGGACCAAAAGCCCGCCAGCGGGGGGATGCCGGAGAGGGCCAGCCCGCCGATCAAAAAGGTCCAAAATGTAACCGGCAACCGCTTCGCCAGGCCGCCCATGTTCCGCATGTCGTTCGGGTCGAATGGCTCATCCGCGTGCTCGCCGTGTTCGTGGGCGTGGTGATGTCCGTGCTCCATCGCGTGGATCACCGAGCCGGAGCCCAGGAACAAGAGGGCCTTGAAAAAGGCGTGGGTGATGAGGTGAAAAGCTCCCGCCACGTAGGCCCCAATGCCCAGCGCGGCGACCATGTAGCCCAATTGGCTCATGGTGGAAAAGGCCAGTACCCGTTTGATGTCGTTTTGGGCAATGGCGATGATGGAGGAAAAGATGGCCGTGAACGCGCCGATGGCCGCCACCACGGTCATTTGAACTCCGCCGTCAATGGCCGTAAAGAGTGGAAATGTGCGCACGACCAGAAAGACGCCGGCCGAAACCATCGTCGCGGCGTGGATGAGGGCCGAGACGGGTGTGGGGCCTTCCATCGCGTCGGGCAGCCAGACGTGGAGCGGGAACTGGGCGCTCTTGCCGACCGTCCCGCCAAACAGCAGCAGGGCGATCACCGCCACCAGCGGGAACTGGGTGCCCATAAAGCCGGTGTGGGCCAAAAGTTGCAAAGTTTCGGGCTTGAATATATCACGATAGGCCAGTGAACCGACTGCCGTATAGAGAACCACCAGCCCCAGCATAAAGAACAGGTCGCCGATCTTGGTGACGATGAACGCTTTCAGCCCGGCCAGCATGGCGGATTTCTTTTCGTACCAGAAGCCGATCAGCAGGTAGGAGCAAGTGCCCATGATCTCCCAAAAGATGAAAAATGCCAGCAGGTTGTCAAAGACGATCATCCCCAGCATGCCGGTGGCAAAGAGGGCCATGTAGCCAAAGAAACGGCTGTAACGCGGGTCAACCTCGTCTGTGCCAAAGTTCATGTACCCGACGCTATAGATAAAGATCATCATACAGACCAGCGGAACCATAAAGATCATCACGGTCGAGGCCGGGTCTATGTAGACGCCGAGCTGGAACAACTCTTTTCCGGCCACCAGCCAGTGAATGGTCGCTGACTGGAAGGGGAGTGTGCCCTCTGGGAGGGTCACTGCTACCCAAAAGACGACCTGGGAGATCAGGAAAGCGGCAGCGATGCCGCCGATGACCAGGGCGTGGCTCAACTTGCGGTTTCGATAGGTGAACAGTGGTATGGCGACAAAGGCAAGAAAAGGAAAGAGTGGAATCAGCCAGGCAAGATTGAGAAGATTAGACATAGGCACCTCGATGTTAGCCTTTCAGTAGATCGACGTCTTCCAGGATGACCGTGTTGCGGGTGCGCCAGATGGCAATGATGAGTGCCAACCCCACTGCCGCCTCGGCCGCGGCCACGGCGTAGATGAACAAAGCAAAAGCCTGCCCGGTCGCGCCGCCCGGTTCCAGGTAGCGCCAGAAAGCGATCAGGTTGATGTTGACGGCGTTGAGCATCAACTCGACTCCCATCAGGATAGCGATGCCGTTGCGCCGCGCCAGGACACCGTAGAGACCAATGCAGAACAATACCGCTGCCAGAACGAGATACCATTCCAAAGGAATTCCATAAAGCATGATCAATCACCGCTCCCTTGCAATTGTCACTGCGCCGACGAGTGCAACCAACAGCAATATAGATGCAACCTCGAAAGGCAACATCAGACCTGTTGGGTCTACCAACGTGGTTCCCAAAATCGCAATACTGTTTTCGGGGACTGGGCCGGGGGACGCAGTCGCCCAACTGTGGTTCAATACCAACCAGACCAGCATGCCACACAGAGCCACCACCACCAGCGCGGCGGCCCACCATTGACGGTTGTGCCCGGCGACGCTGGGGTTCATCATATCTCGCGTGAGCATGATGGCAAAAATGATCAGGATGGCAATGCCGCCCACGTAGATGAACAACTGCACCGCTGCCAGGAAAGGAGCTTCCAGCAACACGTACAGCCCCGCCACGCCAAAGAAGGAGAGGAGCATAAAGAGCGCAGCGTGGAACACGTTGCGGCGAATTACGACCATCAGCGCCGCCAGTAATGTGATTGCGCCAAAGATAATGAACAGTACTTGTTGAAGGGTCATCAATTCACTCCGGTTGGACAATCAGGGTAAAATATCGTGTTCTCCGGTGATAAAACTCAGGCCGGGCTTGTTTCCTCTTTGGTCTGTCTTGCCTGCCACGCCTCGTCCCGCCGCCGCGCCCGCCGGCCGGCGGCTGCCAGCACAGCGAACACCACCAGTGCCAGCAGGACGTTCCCCCCCAGGAGCGCCCCCGTCGCCAGCCAGGGACTTGCCGGGTTGTACGGAACCGCTTTGCCGATCAGCGCCACCATACAGATGTTCAGCAGCGCCACGGGGACCAGGAACTTCCAGTTAAAGTTCAGCATCTGGTCAATGCGTAAACGGGGCATTGTGCCCCAAAAACTGAGCAGGACAAAAAAGACGAGCAGGGACTTGAGCAGGAGCCACAATGAGCCGAGGAGTGGAATTTGGTCCACAAAGGGGCCTTGCCACCCCCCCAGGAACAGCGTCGCCGTGATGACAGAGAGGGCAAAGTTGTTCATAAACTCGGAGAGATAGAACTGGCCGAACTTCATGCCGCTGTACTCGATAAAGTAACCGGCCACGATCTCGGAATCCGCTTCTACCAAATCGTATGGCTGCCGGCCAGCCTCGGCCAGCGATGAGATGAAAAAGAGGAGGGCGGTCACGGGCATCACCAGGATAAAGGGAACGCTCTGCGCCTGCGATATTTTTTGCATCGAGAACGACCCCACCACCATCACTACCGCCATGACGGAGAGCACCTGCGGAATCTCGTAGCTGATCATGTTGGCTACCGCCCGCAGTGCGCCCAATAGGGCGTACTTGTTGTTGGAACCCCACCCGGCCATGAGTAGAGAGACCATCCCGCCGGAGCCGAGGGCGAGAATGTAGAAAATGCCGATGTTGAGATCCGCCCCGGTTATATCCTTGCCCAGCGGGATCACCGCCCAAATCAGCACGGCAAAGGTGAGGATCAATATCGGGGCGATGTTAAAGACCCACCGGTCGGCGGTGGTGGGGATGATGTCCTCTTTGGTCAGCATCTTGATGGCATCGGCAAAGGTCTGCAAGAGGGCATAGGGGCCGGGATAGGGCCCCGAGTTGTTGGGGCCGATCCGATCCTGCATGCGGGCGATCAGCTTGCGGGACGCCCAGATGAGAAAAATCACGGACACCAGCGGGACCATAGCCAGCGCCAGCCCGCCGATGCCCAACACGACCACCCGCGCCCACACGTCGGGCAGGCCAATTCCCTCTAACAAACCTTGCAGCCAGGGGCTAAGATTGTTGATAAAGTCGTTGAAAGGTTCCATACGAGGTCAACTCCTATGGGCAATCTGGTATGGTTACATCCACTCTAGCGCGTTCTTGCGCCAGACGTAGAGCAGAGCACCAAGCAGGATCAGAATAAAGAGAATCGCCTCGACCACGGCGTAGAACCCCAATTGGCGGTAGGCCAGCGCCCACGGCAACAGGAACACGGCTTCCACGTCGAACACGACAAAGGCCAGGGCAAAGATATAGTATTGTACTTTGAATTGTACCCACGATTCGCCATGAGGTTGCAAGCCGCACTCGTAGGTTTCTGACTTGCG
>CAYNVC010000117.1:0-3430 GCA_964400615.1 uncultured Anaerolineales bacterium
CAGATCATCAAGACCGCCCACACGCTGGGGGTCGAGGTGGACGAGACGGACGTGGCCCAATGGCTGGCGGCGATGGCCGGGTCGGACGCGATGGGCTGGGAGGTGGACGAGGAGGCCGGCATCTACGGCCACGAGATCACGCTGCTCGATTTCGACAAGTCGTCGCTGGAGCGCTACCGCCGCATTGCCGACATCGTTCAATTGCCCGACCTGCCCAACGTCGAGACCGCCATCAGCCTGGCGGGCAGCGCCGCCCAGGGCGTGATCCAGCTCTACCCCGGCGACTGCGACTATTTCGAGCGGGTCAACATCAAGGCCGAGACGCGGGAGGAATCGTGCCGCATTCTGGCCGACCTGATGCGGGACAAGGCGCTGGACAAGCTCCAGGGGCCGGACTATCAACTGCTAGAGGTCAGGTTCGGCACCTGGCAGGAGGACGTGCTCAAGGACGGCGAGCCGGTCGGTAAAGGGTCGCCCATCTCCTGGAGCGCCGCCGAGATAGAGGCGGGCAAGATGCAGGTTCTCCGCGCCTCCGGCGAGCCGTGGGAGGTGGAATGGGAGTACGGTTGCCTGGACCCCGGCTGGTGCAAGATGGACTGGGTTCTCTCTGAACCGGAGCGGGGGGGCGTCGTCAACGCCAGCAACATGCTCGACGTGACCTGGGAAGCGCCCGACGGCTCGATCACACCGCTGGATGGCTTTATTGACCCCTATTTCCAAGAGGTCTATTTGGAAGCGGACTCGGTCCCGTTGTTCTCCAAACTGGCCGAGCACATTTCCCCCCAGGCGCTGGACGAGTACGTGCGGCAGATCACGGGCGAGGTCTACAAATACACCCACAAACACGTCAACTATGGCAAGGTAGCCAAACGGCTGTACAATATCTTTCGGCTGACCGGCCGCCACGAGGCCGCCGCGCTGATCCGCGAGATGTTCGACGAGCCGACCGTGCTGCTCTACCAGGTCTGGTCGCTGCTGGATACGATTGACGACGCCGGCAAGCCGGATTCGGCGATTGACCGGGAAATGTTGGTGCAGCAAACCGACAAATTGATCCGGGACGTGGTCGAGACCTGCGAGGGGCCGCTAGAGACCGAGATCGTGATGGCGCTGATCCAGATGCGGGACAACATCACCGGGCGGATAGAGTTGGGCGACGGGTGGAGCACGTTGATCACCGCGACGCGGGACAAGGTCGAGGAACTGGTCAACGAGTTCTTCAAAGCCAGGCTGATGGGCATTCCGGAGGTGGTCGAGTTCCTGGACGCGATGGAGGAATGAGAGCAAGAAACCCGGTTTTTCGGATGTGGTAGGAGCGATGAAACTACTCGAAGCATACGTCTCTGTGGACGTAGAGACCGCCGGGCCGGCCCCTGGCCTGTACTCACTCCTCTCCATCGGCGCTTGCCTGGTGAGCGACCCCCGGCGCACGTTCTACGTCGAATTGCAGCCCGTGAACACCAACGTGCTCCCGGAAGCATTGGCGGTCAGCGGCCTCTCGCTGGCGGAATTGGCCGAGCGGGGACTGCCGCCGGGCGAGGCGCTGGCCCGCTTCGAGGATTGGCTGGCGGTCGAGATACCTTCTGACCAGCAGCCGGTCTTTGTGGCCTTTAATGCTCCCTTTGACTGGATGTTCGTCAACGACTATTTTTACCGTTTCCGGGGACGCAACCCCTTTGGTCACGCCGCGCTGGATCTGAAAGCGTTCTACATGGGCCTGACCGGCGTCCGCTGGTTCGAGACCGGCATGCAACACGTCGCTGCTCGCTACCTGAGCGGGCGGCCACTCACGCACAACGCCCTGCGCGATGCCCAGGACCAGGCCGAGATATTCCAGAGGATGCTCGCCGGGTAGGATGGGGGGCTGATTTGACAGCTAATCCTCGCATGTGATATAATTTCAGCCACCGGAAAAAGTATACTTGACCCCTCTACGACGTAGCTGCCGAGGCAAACAGGGCCACAGTGCTGTGTGAGTTTGTAGGAGGGTTTTTTGTTTTACCTGGGGATGGATTCGGCGCAGCCGAAAACCCCGTCCATCCGCGTGCAAAGGAGGCTATCCTGAGATCAATTCTTTATCGAACACGATAATCAGTGTATACACACAAACATTTTCATACGAGGACAAGGAGGAAACAAAATGAAACGCTACATTTTCCCGGCACTGTTGATCGTGACGCTGCTGATCACGGCGTCCTGCAAGCCGGCAGCCACCCCGACCGCCGCCCCCTCTGAGGCCAAGACTATGGTCATCGGCTTTACCGCCTCGCAGACCGGCAAACTCAACGTCTCGTCCACGCGGCAGGTCAACGGCCTGCAACTGTGGATGGATCAGATCAACGCCGGCGGCGGAATCCAGTTGAGCGACGGCACGACGGTCAAGTTCGAGTCCGTCTTTTACGACGACGAGAGCAACAAAGACCGCGTCCAGGAGCTTTACACCCGGCTGGCGACCGAGGACAATGCCGACTTTTTGATCAGCCCCTACTCCAGCGGCCTGACCGCTGCGGCGGCCGTGATCGCCGAGCAATACGGCAAAGTGATGATCACCACCGGGGCCGCCTCAGACGCCACCTACAAAGAAGGGTACACGCTGGTCTTTCAGGCTTACACCCCCGCCAGCCGCTACCTGACCGGCGCGGTGGACATGCTGGCCCAACTCGACCCCGACCTCAAAAAGGTCGCCTTTGTGTACGAGAATGCCAAGTTCGCCACCGGCGTGGTGGAGGCCGCCGAAGCCTACGCCGAGAGTAAAGGATACGACGTCGTCTTTTTCGAGGGGTACGACGCCGACACGACCGACTTTGGCCCCTTTATCAACAAAATCCAGGAGGCCGGCGCGGAGGCGATCATGGGCGGCGGTCACTTTCAGGACGGCAGCACGCTGGCCCGCCAGATACACGAAAAAGGACTCACGGTCAAGTACATGGCCCTGCTGGTCGCCCCGCCGGAGCCTGACTTTGCCGACCTGGGCGAAGCGGCCCTGGGCGTGATCGGCCCCAGCCAGTGGGAACCGCTGGCCGCCTTCACCCCCGACTTTGGGCCAACCGGCGCCGATTTCGTCAAGGCTTACCAGGACGCCTACAGCGAGGAACCCTCTTATCACTCGGCCGGCGGGTACGTGGCCGGGCTGATCCTGCAAAAGGCCATCGAGGACGCCGACTCGGTTGACGCGGAGGCGGTCAAGGCCGCGCTGGACGGGATGGATATGACCACCTTCTACGGCCACCTCAAATTCGATACCAGCGCCGATGCTCACGGCCTGCAGATCGGCCACGACATGGTCTACATCCAGTGGCAGCAGGATGACTCTGGCAACCTGGTGAAACAGGTAGTCTGGCCCAGCAGCGGCGCGACAGCCGAACCGCTCTATCCCAAGCCCTAGCAACTGCATTGCGCTCTCCCCGCAGACGCACCATCGTCTGCGGGG
>CAYNVC010000117.1:3530-6154 GCA_964400615.1 uncultured Anaerolineales bacterium
CCACAGGAGACGTATATGGGCAATTTTTTGATCGCCTCCCTGTCCGATGGCCTGTTGCTGGGATTCGTCTACGGCATTGCCGCCATGGGACTCTCTCTGATTTGGGGCGTGATGCGGGTGATCAACCTCTCGCACGGCTCGCTCATCGCCCTGGGTATGTTTGCGATTTATCTGGCCTTTGATCTGCTGGGCCTGAACCCCTATCTGACCCTGCTGCTGATCGCCATAGCCAGCCTGCTGCTGGGGGTGCTGATCTATGCCGTCGCCGTCCACCGCGTGATCGACGCTCCCTACCTCTCCACCCTGCTGGCGACCTTTGCCGTCAACATGATCATCCTCGGCCTGGGGACGGCGGCCTTTAGCACCTCGCCGCGCAACGTTGATTTTTCGCTGGGGAGCCTCTCGCTCGGCCCCATCACCGTCACCTGGACACGGGTGCTGGCGGCGCTGGCGGCGGCCCTTGTGACCGCTCTCCTCTACGTGTTCCTCTACCGCACCGCGCCGGGCAAGGCTATCCGTGCCGTCTCGAACAACAAGGACGCGGCCGAACTGATGGGGATTCCCTCCTCCTGGGTGCTGGCGTTCAGCTTTGGCCTGGGCACGATGCTGGCCGCCGTCTCCGGCGGGCTGATCGCCACCTTCTTCCCTTTCACCATCCTCGCCGGCGGCAGCTACCAGGTCAAGGGATTCGTCATCTGCGTGCTGGGCGGGCTGGGGAACCCGCTGGGGGCGCTGATCGGCGGGCTGATCCTGGGCGCGTTGGAGGGGATCATCCCGGCGTTTATGGAAACTTCCTGGGTCCCTGTTCTGGAATTTGTTTTATTCGTCCTCATTTTGCTGGTGCGGCCATCCGGCCTGCTGGGGAGTAAGACATGAAACCCACGATAAACAAAACCTGGCTCAGCCCCGGCCTGTGGCTGCCACTGGCGATCACGCTCGCCGTCGCCCTCTGGCCGGCTCTGGCCTCGAACAAGGCTTACTCGCGCGAGGTGGCCTTTACCGTCCTGCTTTCGGTGGGATTGGCCTCCAGCCTGAACATCATCCTGGGTTACACCGGCTATGTGAACTTTGGGCACATTGTCTTTTTTGGCCTGGGCGGCTATGCCGGTTTCTACCTGCTCAGCGTCTATCACCTCCCGCTCTACGTCGCCGCGCCGGCCGGGGCGCTGGCCTCTGGGCTGCTCGCCTTTCTGCTGGGGAAAGCCATCCTGCGCCTGCGCGGGGCCTACTTTGCCCTGGCGACCATCGGCATCAACGAGGCCGCCCGCGCCTTTGTCAAGAACTTTGCGCCGTTCGGCGGCCCGACCGGGATGACGCTCAAGTTCAAAGTGTACCAGGCTTACGGCGGGGCCAACCAGGCGTTGTGGATCGCCTACATCTCACTGGCTGCTCTGACCGTGCTCGTCATCGTCGTCAGCTACCTGGTCAAGACCTCCAAGTTCGGGCTGGGGCTGATGGCGATTCGGGAGAACGAGGACGCCGCCGAGGTGATGGGGGTGGTGGCCCCCGACGCCAAGACCTGGGCCTATGTGCTTTCGGCGATCTTTCCGGGGATGATCGGCGTGCTCTTTTTTTTCAAGAACGGCAACATCGAGCCGGGCGACGCTTTCCGGCTGCAACAGTCCATCGAGATTATCGTCATGGTCATGCTGGGAGGGCAGGGAACCGTGCTGGGGCCGCTGGTCGGCTCCGCCGTCTACCAGCGATTGCGTGGCTATCTGCTCGTCAGCCCGCTGTTCAAAAACATCCAACTGACCGTCTCCGGCATATTGCTGCTGGTGATCATCCTCTTTGTGCCGGCCGGCCTGATCGGCTGGCTGCGTGGCCGCTCCCACCGTATGCGGAGGATACTGGAATGACGGATAACAATCTGGTTCTACGAGTGCAAGATGTCTCCAAACGGTTTGGCGGCCTGCAAGCCCTCTCGCACGTCACTTTTGACCTGCCGCGCGGCCAGATACTGGGGCTGATCGGCCCCAACGGCGCGGGCAAGACCACGCTGTTCAACGCCATCAACGGCATTTACCCGCCGGAGGAGGGCCGGATCATATTTATGGGGCAGGACATTACCCGCTGGAAGACGTACAACGTGGCCCGGGTGGGGCTGGCCCGCACGCACCAGATCGTGCAGCCCTTGAACGATCTGACCGTATTGGAGAACGTGATGGCCGGGGCCTGCTTCGGCCACGAGCGCCACACGCTACCCCAGGCGCACGAGATTGCCGCCGAGATACTGCCCTTTGTCGGCCTGGACGAGCGGCGCGACGAGTTGGCCGCCAGCCTGAACGTGGCGCAAAAGAAACGGCTGGAGCTGGCCCGCGCCCTGGCCGCCCATCCCTACCTGCTCCTGCTGGACGAGGTGCTGGCGGGGCTGAACCCGACCGAGATCGCCGAGATGGTCCAGGTGGTGCAAAAAATCCGCGCCCAGGGTGTGACGATCCTGATCATCGAACACGTGATGCACGCGCTGATGAACGTCTCCGACCGGGTGATCGTGCTGGATTACGGCAAGCAGATCGCCGAGGGGACGCCGGAGCAGGTCGCCAACGACCCGCGCGTGATCGAAGCCTACCTGGGCGACCCCAAGTTGGCGGAACAGATGATGAGTGGAGAATAGGGTTTCT
>CAYNVC010000117.1:6254-7614 GCA_964400615.1 uncultured Anaerolineales bacterium
GATTATCTGGAGAGATCAGGAGATGTATGATGGTTAGCGAGATTTCCCCCACTCGTCCGTGGAGCGAGTTCCTGGCAGAATTGATGGAGACGCCCGATTTCGTGCAGGCTTATCGAGAGGTGGAGCCCGAGTTTCAAGCAGCGCGTCAGGTGCTCGGTCTGAGATTGGCCCGTGGGCTGACCCAGGAGGAACTGGCGCAACGAGTCGGCACGAAGCAATCCAGTATCTCGCGTCTGGAGCGGGCCAGCATCAAGCCATCGTTGAGTTTTTTGCAACGGGTAGCGGAGGCGTTGGACGCACAGTTAGTGGTTCGTTTGATACCAAAGGAAGAACTCAATTGAGAGCCTGTGGCAACACAGGAATGATGAGTGGAGAACCGGAGCAAGCTATGGCTTTTTTAGATGTACGCAACGTCTCCTCCGGCTACGGCGAGGTGCAAATTTTGTGGGATCTCTCGCTGGAACTGGAGCAGGGGAAACTCACCGCGCTGGTCGGCTCGAACGGGGTGGGCAAGACCACGCTCCTGCGCACGGTGATGGGGTTGCTCAAACCGTGGGATGGCAAAATCACGTTCGACGGGCGTGACGTGACGCACGTCTCACCCCACGCCAAAGCGGCGCAGGGGGTGGTGCTGGTTCCAGAGGGCCGCCAACTGTTCACCGATATGAGCGTCCACGAGAACCTGGAGATGGGCGCTTTCCCCGCCCGCGCCAAAGTGCACTTTCAGGATAATTTAGAGCGGGTGTACGACATGTTCCCCCGTCTCAAGGAGCGGGCCGGGCAAAAGGCCGGCACCCTCTCCGGCGGCGAGCAGCAGATGCTGGCCGTGGCGCGGGGGATAATGGCCCAACCCGAGGTTCTGATGTTGGACGAGCTTTCGCTGGGGCTGGCCCCCTTCCTGGTGCTGGAGCTGTTCGGCATCCTGAAACGTCTGAAGGAGCAAGGGTTGACCATGCTGCTGGTGGAGCAAAACGTCCAGATGGCGCTGGCGGTCAGCGATTACGCCTACGTCCTGGCGGACGGGCGCGTGGCGTTGCACGGGCCGTCGCGCCAGGTGGCCCAGGACGAGCAGGTACGGGAGGCATACCTGGGTATTTGAGGGCAGAAGCATACATGCTTGCCTTTTGAGCAGAATCGTGTAGAATGGCCCACAATTGAATAAATGTGTTCCTTCTCCGACCCTCTTCCCCTAATGGCCGCGCCTATGGGGAGTGGGCGATAGGGTGCAGTTGAAAACGACTGCGCCTCCCGTGCTTGGAAAGGAGAAAGGATAGCAGGCAATCAACACAGCCGGCGTCCTCCTGTTTCCAGGTGGACGCCGGTTTCTTTTGTACCGACACAAAAAAATATCTCCGACCCA
>CAYNVC010000118.1:0-7609 GCA_964400615.1 uncultured Anaerolineales bacterium
CCCGGTCTGTGCCACGCGCCAGGTAACGCAAAATTGTTTCCAGGTATTCCAACCCCGTTGACCGCTCCGCCAACTCGCGCAACAACTTGAAAATGTCGGGCAGGCGCTCCTCCAGGTCGTCCCGGAAAATGTACTTGAGAAGCAACAGCCCCACCCGCAGGGTGATCTCGCCCCTGATTTCATCGTCACTGTAGGCCGAAAGGTCGCACAGGTCGTAGCTGAATTTGGGCCAGTAGGCCAACAATTCCTGCGGCCCTCTGAACAGAGAGGTAAAATCCAGCCCCACCCGCCACTCGGCCTTGCCGTGATAGACCACCACGGGGATGATCGGTGCCAGGCGATACTTGCCACCGTCCCGCAGCGATTGTTCCCAGACCCGCACCAGGTAGCGCAACAACTGGAAAGCAACCAACGAGTCTACATAGCTCTTGTGCTCGAACAGGACGTAGATATAAGCCCCGTGCCCATCTTTTAGCTCCACCTGGTAGAGCAGATCAGCAAAGTGTTCCCTGAGATCTGCGTCCACAAAGGTGTCTTTGCGCAGCTCCAGCGACGATTCGTCCAGCAACGCCACCACGTCCGGCGGCAGATAGTCGAGCACCAGGCTCCGCGCTGCTTCGGGCCGCGCGACCACCTGTTTGAAGAAAAGATCGTGCGGGTTACTCATCACCGCCTCAGTATATCAGAAAGCTGGCAAGGTGTCAAAAAAACTATTGGGGCCGTTCGAGCAGGGCGGCGACCTTGTCCAACAACACGTCGGGGTCAATCGGCTTGTCCACGAAATCATCCACCGGCAGATAAGCCTCGTCGGGGCCAAAGCGCAGCGTGGTGGTAGTGTGGATCGCCGTCAGCATCAGGATCGGTATCTCGCGGTAGGCGGCGTATTCGGAATCAGGTTCGGGGCTGCGCAGTTGGAGCGAGACCTGGAATCCGGCGGTGGTCGTCTCCATCATCACGTCCAGGATGATCAGGTCAGGCTCGATCTCTTTGACTTTTTGCAACCCTTCCGCTCCGGTAGAAGCGGCGACCACCTGGTAGCCGTTCGCCTCCAGAGGCATACGGATCGCCGTCACCATGTCGGCGTCATCTTCGATCACCAGAATCTTGGGCATAGGTTTCTCCTTATTGTTCAGTTGGCCTCTTTTTGAACTTGCGTTCCGGCAAATTGTCAATTTGCCCTACGTCTACCACGGCAAGTTGGCAACTTGCCCTACGTTTGTCACAGCAATTTGCGCCCCGGCAAGTTGGAAACTTGCCCTACGTCTGAGAAATTTCGGCGCGCACCGCTTCGAGCAGCGCCGGCAGGGCGGCCTCCACGGGCCGGCTCAGTCCCTCGCGCCAGGCAATTTCGGCCGGCTGGACGCCAAAGATCACCATCTCCGGCAAGGTGCGCCCCAGCGCGTCGGCCAGCGCCAGGGTGTCGCCCAGCCCAGCCTCGTGAAACGAGAACGCATCGGCGCTGGGGGTCAGACTGACCTCGTCCGGCGTGAAACGCACGATCTGGCCCGGCTCCCGCCCCATCTCGGCCGCGTCCACGACGATGACACGCTCCCGTCCTTCGAGCAGGTCGAGCAGCCCCAGCCCCACCGCGCCGCCGTCGAGCAACTCGACGTGCGACGGCAATTCCTGCCGGGCCAACTCCTCGATCACCCGGCAGCCTATCCCGTCGTCGCCGCGCAGCGGATTCCCCAGGCCGATCACCAGCACGTCCATTTACATATCACGCAATACGTGTTACGTATTGCGTATTGCGTACTGCGTATTGCGTAGCTCTACTCACACGAACGTCACGTTCAAATAGTGGGCCGAGCAAGAGATACAAGGGTCGTAGGCCCGCACCAACATCTCCAACGTCTGGCGAATCTCGTCCTGTGGCCGGTCCAGAATCTGGGGCACGAGTTTTTGCATATCGTGGTTCAGGTTCGCCATGTTCTGGTTGGTCGGGATGATGCAGTTCGCCTCGGTGCAGATGCCGTTCTCGTCGTAGACATAGTTGTGGAAGAGGATGCCGCGCGGCACGTCGCACGCCCCCACCCCCTCGCTCGCCTTTAGTTTCACGTCCGGCGGGTTCTCGGGGCGGATGCCGCGCGTGAGCAACTCGTCAATGATGCGGATCGAGTCCTCGACGCTGTGCACCATCTCGACCACCTGGGCCGCCGAGTTGAGGAACGGATTGTAGCAAACAGGCTCCAACCCCAGTTTGGCCGCCGCCTCTTTGGCGCGGGGATGGAGCTGATCGTAATTGTTGTTGAACCGCGCCAATGCGCCGACCATATAGGACTCGCGGTTGTGATGGGTCCACTTGGCGGTGGAAAAGGGCACACATTCTTCGTTCGTCACCTGGCGATAGTCCGGGATGGGGTAGGAAAAGCCGTCGGAGGTGACGATTGTTCCGTCAATGAAAGCGTACTCGTCATCCTTCTTGAGCGAGACGTACTCGGTCTCCCGCTCGAACTCGGGCCAGGAGAGGGTGGAAAAGAGGGAAACCGTCTCGTCCATATCGGCGCGGGCCTCCACCAAACGGGCCTGCATCTCGCGCAGCTCCCGCTCGGCGGGCAGATGAGTGAAACCGCCGACCGCCATCGCAATCGGGTGAGTGTGCCGTCCCCCGACCATCGCGCACAGGTCGCCGGAGAGCTTTTTGATCTTGAGCGCCCGTTCCACCACCTCGCGGTGGGTCGCCACCAGGGGGATGACGCTGGGCACACCGAGAAAGTCGGGGGCGACCAGGTAGTAGGTGTGCAACACGTGGCTGTCAATCGTCTCACCGTGGAAATTGAGCTTGCGCAGCAACACCGTCTGCTCGGAAGGCTCGACGCCGAACGCCCGCTCGGTGGCACGCAAGCTGGCGGTGGCGTGGCCCACGGCGCAGATGCCGCAGATGCGCGAGGTGATGTGGCTCAGCTCGTGGTACGGCCGGCCGCGCACCATCGCCTCGAAAAAGCGCGGGGCCTCGACGACCTCGAACTGGCATTTCTTGATCTCGCCGTTTTTGACGTCCACGACGATGTCGCCGTGACCCTCCACACGGGTGACGTGGTGTACGTTTATGTTCACAGTGGTCATAGTTCCTGCTCCTGTACCTGATACGTGTTGAACATGGTGAACCGGCCCATGATCTCTTCCACGGTCAGCCCGGCCTCGTCCAATACCTCTTTCATCGCGTTCTCGTTGGGGTTCGGGATGAATCCCCGGCAGCCCTCGCAACCCGCGCCATACGTCGGGCAGATAGCGCCGCAACCGGCCCGCGTCACCGGCCCCAGGCACTCTTTCCCCAACTCGTACACGCAGACGTTGCCCAGCTTTTTACATTCCACGCAGACCGGATAGTCCGGGATGGCAGGTTTCTTGCCCACCAACACCGCCTTGACCACGCGGACGAACTCTTCCCGGTCAATCGGGCAGCCGGGGATAAAAGCGTCCACCTCGACCACCGCGCTGATGGGGCGGGCGGGATAAGTGGGATACCAGTCCGCCTTGTCCCCGTAAACCCACTTGCGGACGTCGTCCAGCGGATGCAGGTTCTTGAGCGCGTTGATCCCGCCGAGGTGGGCGCAGGCCCCCAGGGCGACCAGGATGTCCGCTTGAGCGCGGATGCGCCGCAGCCGCTCCTCGTCCTGTTCGCGGGTGATGGAGCCTTCGACGAAGGCGATCTGGTAATCCTGCCCCTGGTCAGAGATGGCCTCGCGGAAGTTGACGATCTCGACCGCGTCCAGCAGTTCCAGGTGAGTTTGGAGGGCGTCAACCACGGTCAACTGGCAGCCCTCGCAGCAGGCAAAATCGAAGAATGCTACTTTTGGTTTTCCCATCACAGCGCCTCCGGTATGTTCTTGATCTGAGCATAGGTGAACACGGGGCCATCCTGACAACAATAGAGGTCGTTGATCTGGCAATGGCCACACTTGCCCACGCCGCACTTCATCCGCCGCTCCAGCGAAAGGTAAATCTGCGTCTCCGGGATGCCCTTGCCCAACAGTTCCATCAGCACAAAGCGGTACATTATCGGCGGGCCGCAGGTGACGGCGACGGTGTTGCGCGGGTCAACGGCAATCGGGCCAAAGAGGGTGGTGATGACCCCCACGTGGCCGTCCCAGGTCTCGTCCCCCCGGTCAACCGTGATGTAACACTCGACGTCGTCGCGGGCAACCCACTCGTCCAACTCGGCCCGGAAGAGCAGCTCGTCGGGCCGCTTGGCCCCGTAGAGGATGACCACCCGTCCGAACGAGCCGCGCTCGTCGAGCACCTGGTTGATCAGCGAGCGGAGCGGGGCCAGCCCCAGGCCGCCGGGGGCAAAGAGCACGTCCTTGCCGCGCATTTTTTCGACCGGAAAGCCGTGGCCGAAAGGCCCGCGCACACCCACCCGCTCCCCGACCTTCATCCCGTGCAGAGCACTGGTCACGTCACCGGCGCGGCGCACGCACAGCTCGAACGTGCCATTGGAGCGGCTGGGCGAGGAGGTGATGGATATGGGGGCCTCACCGACCCCCAGCACCGAGAGCATCACGAACTGCCCCGGTTCGTGCCCCAGGCTGTGGCCGTCCGGCAACTCGATGGTGAACAGCTTTTCCAGCGCGGTCACTTGCTCCACTTGAGCCAGACGGGCCATTTCAGGCAGATAGATAGATGGTGCTGTCATTTGTCCATTCCCTCCTATGCCGTCCCGTGGATGGTGTTAAAGCCATCAACGATGTTGATATGGGCCAGACAGGTGCGGATGCAACGCCCGCACCCCACGCAGCCCAACTCGCCCACTTTGTCGTAGATGTACTTGCCTTTGCGCATAAAACGATGCCGCTGGCGGGCCGAACGGGCATGGCGGAAACTCTCGCCGCCGGTCACGCGGGCGAACTCGTCCAACTGGCACGAGTCCCAGGTGCGCTGCCGTTCCCCCTCGGTCAACGTCAGGTTCACCTCGTCCACCACGTTGAAGCAATAGCAGGTGGGGCAGACGTTGGTGCAGGAGCCACAGGCCATACAGCGGTCCCCAAGCTCGTCCCACAGGGGATGCTCGTAGGCAGTAGCCAGCAGCGCCGGCAACTCGGCAGCGTCGAAATCGAGGCGGTGCTTGAAATGGGGCCACTTGGCGCTCAGCACATCGTTGAGGCGGCGCACGTCGCTCTCGGCGGCGGACTGGGCCTGGACGTACTTGTCCAACAACTCTTCCCCCCGCTCCGTCCCCACGTGCACCGTGTACGCCTCTCCCACGTCGGTCAGGTGCAGGTCGTACCCCTCGTCCGCCGTCAACGTCCCCATGTCCTTGCAAAACGAATTCTCGTCGCACGGGCGCAGGCACTCGAGGCTGACGATGACGGTCTGGCGACGACGCTCCAGGTAATTGGCGTCGGGATAGTCCTGGGAAAAAACCTTGTCCAACACCTGGATGGCGTGCAGGTCACAGGTATGCACGCCCAGCAACACCGTGGGAACGGCCTCTACAACCGGCTCCACGGCCGAGTTCTCCCCCAGGCGAAACGTCGCCAGCCGCTCATAAGGGGGCTGGAGAGCCGCCTTGGAGGGCGGGAGAATCGTCGTGTTATAATCGAGGCGCAGTTCCGCCGGGTCACTGATTTCCCCAAAAACAAACTTGGGGCCTTTGGCCTGCGGGCCAACGACCCGGTAATCGGCCATCAGCGCCTTGACCAGCGGGGCAACGGCCCCCTTGTCCAAAATCTTTAGGCTCATAATCAATCTCCTCGCAATGTTGTAATTGCTACGCCTGATCCTTGTTCAAATAGATAATGACCTGCAAGTGGGTTCCAACACCCACCGTGGAGTTCAGTTGCATCTCGTCGGCGCAGGCATTGATGTTGGGCAGGCCCATCCCCGCCCCGAAACCCATCTCTCGAACCCAGGCGGGGGCGGTGGAGAACCCCGGCTGCATGGCCTGCTCGATGTCTGCGATTCCCGGCCCTTTATCCAGGAACTCGATTTTGATCCGGCCGGGCTGCACCTCGGCGACGATCTCGCCCCCATCGGCAAAAATCGCCATGTTCATCTCTGCCTCGTAGGCGGCGACGGCGACGCGACGGATTATCCGGGGATGCACGCCCAGCCGGCTCAAGGTCTTTTTCAGGCTGCTGGAAGCCTCGCCGGCGCGGCTGATATCACCACCGACGACATAGTATCCGAGGACAATCGCCATGTCATCGGCGACAATGTCCTCGAAAATATGGCTGGCACGGTAGCGGTGAATTTCCTCTTCGTGATAATCCACCTCCAGCCGCTTGAGCATTGCCCGCGCAATGTCCCCCTCGGTGACTATGCCCACCAGGTTCCCCTCCCGGTCGGTGACGGGGAAACGGCCAAACCGCAACCGGCTGAACTGGCTCACCGCGTGCACCAGCGGCTCGTCGGCGTAGAGGGTGACGGGAGAGCGGGTCATTTTGTCACCCACTGTAGCGCTCAGGTCTCCGGCAGCCAGAGATTCGATCAAGTTCTCAATGCTGATGACCCCCACCATGCGGCCATCCTGAACCACAGGAGCGCCAGAGATGCGGTTGACGCGCAACACTTCCTTGAGTTCGGCCATCGTGATGCTGGGGAGCACGGTGATCACTTCTTTGGTCATGGCCTGACCAACTCGAAGTTCGTAAGCCAGCTCCTGGAGCTTGGTGACCTCTTTGGCGGTTCTCGATTCCACCTGGCGGCCTACTTGTCCTCGAATGCATCGTGCCAGCGGCGCAGGGTCAGTTCAAAGAGGCCACAGCTGCCCAGCCCCGATTGGTAGAGCCGTCCGCACGTCTCGAACATTGTGTACTTGGAAGCCAGCAGTGGAATGCCCTTTTGCTCGGCCAGGGCGACGGTCTCCGGAGGGGGGATCTTGCCGCGCACGAAAACGATAGCTTTGATGCCGGCCATCTCGGCGGTGCGCACCACCTGGGGGTTGGTCAGCCCGGACATCAGCAGGGTGCCATCGTGCGTAAAAGCGAGAACGTCGCTCATCAGGTCGGCACCACAGCCCATCAAAATTTCCTGGTCCAGGTCTACGTTCTCGGAGATTACTTTGCCTTCAATGATCTCGACCACTCGAGCGAGTTTCATTTGTCTCCTCCTCCCCTATGAACTGCTTCTACACACCCGGTACAGTATAACACACATTGGGGTACTCGCGCCAATGAGATTCATCCTATCCTACCGGTGATAGGTATCCTTTTGGCGGGTCGCCTTGTTGGCAAGTTGCCAACTTGCCCTACCGGCAGGTTGGCAACTCGTCTTATTGGCAAGTTGGCAACCTGGCCTGCATACACGAGCACTAGATTTTTTTGGGGAGGGGGGAGAAGAGGCAAATGTCAGTGAGAAACCGGTTTTTCCCCCCGACTAACCCGCTTTAAGCGAACGGAGGAGCAGCTCGACCACGTCTATGGCCCGCACGCGGACTTTGTTGCGGCGTGCCCCCTCCTGAAGGGTGCGCTTGCACTGCTGGCAGGCAGAGGCGACGTATTTAGCCCCAGTCGCCTGGACCTGGGCCAGTCTGCGCCCCGCCACCGCCGAGGAGACGGTGGGATCGGATATTTCGACGTCCCCGCCGCCGCCGCAGCAGAGGGAATCCTGGCGGTTAGAGGCCATCTCGCGCAGTTCCAGGCCGGGAATAGAGGTCAACACGTGGCGC
>CAYNVC010000119.1:0-7598 GCA_964400615.1 uncultured Anaerolineales bacterium
TTATTGTCGCTCATCCCAAGATATGGGCATTCTGAAAATTTGCCAGACTCCAGTTAACGTAGAGCACAAGACGTAGAACGTGAGACCTGTGTCCCGGGGGAAATGCGATGAAGCTGACCCGCCCTATTCTGTTGATGCTGATCCTGTGCATCCTGGCTATCGGCCTGGTGATGGGCATAGGGATACGTGTGGATCGGGTCACCCGGCAAGAGATCATAACCCGCTTCAGCCAGCGCCAGCTCCTGTTGGCCGAACAAACAGCATCCGGCATCCAGGCCGCTCTCGACGAAGCACAGCGTGACCTGTTGCAGATTCAGACCGCCTGCGCCTCGGTCAATCTGGTCGCCACCCTGACGGAGGGAGACGAGGCCCAGATAGCTGCCTCCCGGGCAGTGGCCGGGCAGGACTGGCTCAGCTACCTCAACACCCATCCCATCTATACACAAATCCGCTACCTCGACCTCAACGGGCAAGAAATCGTGGGGGTGGATAGGGACGGCGAGACGGTGCGCGTCATTCCCCCGGATCAATTGCGCTCGCAGGCGGAGCGCGAGTTCTTTGTGGCTGCAATGCAGCTCGCGGCGGGGCAGATTTACGTCTCACCACCAGAGTTGGCGCGGGGGCACGGTGGCGTGGGAGACGGGATACTGACCGTGCGCCTGGCTACACCGGCCCTGGGGAACCGGGGCGAGAGGGTGGGCGTCGTCGTCTTGAACCTGGCGGGCGAAGAGATCAGAGCACACGTCATCCGGTTGAGCACCGCCGGGGAGATGGATGCCTGGCTGATGGACGAGAGGGGGATCGAGATCGTCAACGCCACCAACCCCGAATGGGAGGGCCAGAACGCCTACGAGTATTGCCGCCAGACCGGCGACCAGGCCCTCATCTCGCTGACCGAGGAGATGCTGGCCGGCGGGAGAGGGACAGGAATCTATTTCTGGCCCGATGGCGCGGGCGGCTCCGAGGTAAAAAAGCTGCTGGCCTATGCCCCGATCCACCCAACCACGGGACACGTGTGGTCGTTGGGCGTTGCGGCGACTTTTGACAGTATCCTGGCAGCGCACAGTCAGACCAGCGCAACCGTGATGCTCCTGGGCGGGAGTATCATCTCCATCATCCTGTTGATGTTGACCTTTGCCCTCCACTCGGTCCACAAGCAGTCGGTGGTCGAAGAGAAGGCTCGCCGGGGGGAGGAGATGGAGATGTTGCAGAAAATATCCCTGGTACTCACCTCGCAACTGGAACTGCACGAACTCTTGCGCGATGTCGTGGAGCAGGGTTGCCGTCTCCTGGATATACCGGGAGGAGCGGTCTATCTGGTTGACGACGAGCAGGGGAATCTCGAGCTGATAGTCAGCCACGGCTATACGCGCGATTATACCGGCGTGCGCCTGCCACCCGGCACGGGGGTGGGCGGCAGGGTGCTACAGAGCGGCGCAGCGCTGATCGTGGATGACTATCGTAATTGGGAAAGAAAATCGCCGGATTGGGAACCTGAATTGCTGACCGCCGTCCTCGGCGTGCCCCTCAAACGCGGCGAGCGGGTGATCGGCGTCATCGAGTTCTCCGCGAGCAACCGGGACAAGCGCTTCGACGAACACGACCTCTGGTTGACCACTATATTTGCCAACCAGGCCGCCGTGGCAATCGAGAATGCCCGTCTGTACGAACGGATGCGGCAGGAAATCAACGAGCGCAAACAGGCGGAGGACGAACTAGAGCGCCGGGTGGCCCAGTTGGCGCTGATATACCAGGTGGGGTTGCAAGTGAGCAGCGAGTTGGAGCTGCCGCCGTTGCTATCCGAGATCGTAACGGCGGTGCGCGATGCCTTTGGATATTACAGTGTCATGCTCCTGCTGCGCGAAGAGGACGACGAACGTCTGACCCTGCAATCCATCGCCGGGGAATACGCCGCCGTTTTCTCTCCCGATCTCTCACTTCCCATCGGCGAGGGGATGATTGGGCATGCAGCTGTGACCGGAGAGACGCAAGTCAGCGGCGACGTCAGTCAGAACCAACACTATGTGCGCAAGGCGGGAGAGGAAACAAAATCAGAAATTGCGGTACCGATCCAGGGCAAGGATAGAGTCATTGGCATACTCGATATCCAGAGCGACGAACTGGACGCCTTTGACGCAAGCGACGTGGCCGCTATGGAGACCCTCAGCACGCAGATCGCCGCCGCCATCGAAAACGCCCGTCTGTACGAGCAGAGATGGCAAGAGATCGCCGAGCGCCGGCAGGTGGAGGAGACTCTGCGCCGGCGTGCGGCCCAACTGGCGCTCATCAACGACGTTGGGAAACAGATCGCCGCCGTGCTGGATCTGGACAGCGTGCTGGAGAGAACTGCCCGCCTGGTGCAGGAGAGTTTTGGCTACCACCACGTGGGGCTGTTCACCCTGGACCGCGAGCGGGACCAGGTAGTGATGAGAGCCAAAGCCGGGGAGTTTGCCCACATGTTTCCGCCCGACCACCGCCTGAAACTGGACCAGGGCATGGTCGGCTGGGTGGCCGGACACGGGCAGACGCTGTTGGCTAACGACGTGAACACCGCGCTGCACTATACCAATCTCTACCCCGATATACTGCCGACCGGCGCCGAACTGAGCGTACCCATCGCGGTGAGCGGGGAGGTCGTTGGGGTGCTCGACGTTCAAAGCCCACACCCCAACGCTTTCGACGAGAGCGACGTCATGACCCTGGAGACTCTGGCCGACCAGATCGCAGCCGCCATCGAAAACGCCCGCCTGTACGAACGGACGCAGCGAGAGATCGCCGAGCGCCGGCAGGTGGAGGAGACTCTGCGCCGGCGTGCGGCCCAACTGGCGCTCATCAACGACGTTGGGAAACAGATCGCCGCCGTGCTGGATCTGGACAGCGTGCTGGAGAGAACTGCCCGCCTGGTGCAGGAGAGTTTTGGCTACCACCACGTGGGGCTGTTCACCCTGGACCGCGAGCGGGACCAGGTAGTGATGAGAGCCAAAGCCGGGGAGTTTGCCCACATGTTTCCGCCCGACCACCGCCTGAAACTGGACCAGGGCATGGTCGGCTGGGTGGCCGGACACGGGCAGACGCTGTTGGCTAACGACGTGAACACCGCGCCGCACTATACCAATCTCTACCCCGATATACTGCCGACCGGCGCCGAGATGAGCGTGCCCATCGCGGTGAGCGGAGAGGTCGTCGGGGTGCTCGACGTTCAAAGCCCACGCCCCAACGCTTTTGACGAAAGCGACGTCATGACCCTGGAGACTCTGGCCGACCAGATCGCCGCCGCCATCGAAAACGCCCGTCTGTACGAGGAGATCGAGCGCGAGCTGACCGAGCGCAAACAGGCCGAGGAAGCACTGGCGCGGTACAACCGCGAGTTGGAGCTGCTCACCCGCGCCAGCCAGGCCTTTAGCTCTACGCTCGACCAGGATCGGGTATTTAGCGCCATCCTGGAAGAGACGCGCCACCTGTTGGGTGTGACTGCCTGCTCCATCTGGCTGGTCGAACCGGGGAGCGATGATCTGGTCTGCCTGCACTCGATTGGTCCGCGCAGCGACGTGGTGCGCGGCTGGCGACTGGCGCAGGGAGAGGGATTTGCCGGATGGGTGGCGCAGAACGGCAAGAGCCTGATCGTGCCGGATGCCCAGACCGACGAACGTTACTTTAAGGGGGTTGACGAGCTGACCGGACTGTCGCTCCGTTCCATCCTCAATGTCCCGTTACGCACCGAACAGGGGGTGACAGGGGTGCTCCAGGTGATGGATACCCAGGCCGGCAGTTTCGATTCAGCAGACCTCAAGCTGGTCGAGCCACTGGCGGCCTCTGCCGCCATCGCCATCGAAAACGCCCGCCTGCACAGCCAGGTGCTCGACTATGCCGGGCAGTTGGAACAGCGGGTACAGGAGCGCACGGCGCAGCTCGAATCCCAATACGCGCGCCTGGAGGCGATCTTGCACGGCGTCTCGGATGGCATCGTCGTCGCCAGTAGACGGGGGGACATGATCCTGGCTAACCCCATCGCCCAATCCTGGCTGGATAGAACCCTCCTGCCGGAGGACGCGGCCCGGCTGAGAGAGGCGATACGCGACCTGGCGCAGAGGGCTGACGAAAGACCAGAATCGGTATTGGAACTGAATGGGCTGGATCTGGAACTGAAAGCAGCGCCCGTGGTGGAAGGAGAAACGAAACCCGGCGCCGCCGTGGTCGCCGTCCACGATATCAGCCACCTCAAAGCATTGGACCGGGTCAAGACACGCTTCGTCTCCAACGTCTCGCACGAGCTGCGCACGCCCATCACGACGATCAAACTGTACGCGGCCCTGATGCACCGCCAGCCGGATAAATGGGAGCAATACCTGGACACATTGATCACGGAAGCGGATCACCAGGCCCAGTTGGTGGAAGATATCTTGCAGATCTCGCGCATTGACACCGGCCGGCTGGAGATGAAACTGCGCCCAATCTCTCTCGACGAGCTGGTGGAAACGACGGTGGCGAACCGGCGTGCGCTGGCAGAGAGCGAGGGTGTGACCCTGGAATGTCATCCATCCCAACCGGAGATAATGGTGCAGGTGGATCCGGAGCGGATGATGCAGGTGTTGAACAATCTGGTCGAGAACGCGATTCACTACACACCGGACGGGGGCATGGTACAGGTTTCACTCGGAACGGAGCAGGCCGAAGGGCGCACCTGGGCCACGGTGCGGGTGGTGGATACCGGGATGGGCATTCCGGAGGAAGAACTGCCGCACATTTTCGAGCGCTTTTTCCGTGGCGAGGAGCCACGCACCATGCAAATCTCCGGCACCGGCCTGGGGTTGGCTATTGTCAAAGAGATCGTCGAGTTGCACGGCGGGAGAGTGACCGTGGAGAGCAAAGTGGACGCAGGTTCCACGTTTACCGTCTGGCTGCCTTTCTCCCGCGAATGGGACGCGGGTTATTGAACGACCCAGATCCGCACCCCGCTCACGATTCCGCCCCCCACGAGATCATACGCCGCATTTGCCCCATCCACACCCCGCCGGCCAGCAGGGCCGTTCCGCAGACGAGCGCCAGTGCGATCAGTGATGCGTCGTCCGCCTGTTCCACCTGGTTCGCGGCCGGGGAGGCTATTTTGTGTGCCCCCCGCTCCGCGTCGTAACCCCAGGCTGCTCCCGCGGCCACGCTCAGCAGCGCTACCAGTATCACGAGCATACTTGTTGTGCGTACGAAACGATTCTTCATATCTTCCATCATCCCCCTTGCGCGGGGGGCCTCCTTTCAAGGCCCGGACGGTGGTTTCAGGGCGGCGGCGCTGTTGCTCCCCTCGATTGTATCCCCAGGCCACTCGCATAGCTGCCCTGCGTCCGGGCCTGGCGCTGGAGCTTGCTGGGGGCCGATTCACACCGGCACACGTAGGATACCACACAGTCGGAGACGTTGCTTGACGGGAGGGTGACGCCTGCGCGACGCCAGGGGAACCGGAATTGGACGGCAGTTTGACGTTTACCCTACGCCGGGTTGCCAATCTGTCTCGCGGACGAGGAGTTGGAAAGCGCGGGCGGTCAGGACGGGGCGCAGAATGGGAGAGGGCGGGAGTTGACCGTTGAGGACGAGGCTCAAACCGGGGATGGCCTGGGCTTTCTCCAACGGCCACTCGTCGCGGGCAAAGAACCCGGCCAGCGCGTGCGGTTCGATCCGCAGCAGGCCCAAGAGGTCGTGGGGTGTGGGCTTGCCGCGCAGCCGGGTGCGGAGGGCAACTATAGCCAGGTGATCCGGCATGCCGGGGCCACCCAGGCGCGGCGGGGTCAGGATCACCATCAGGGGGGTGGGCCGTTTCTTGTGCGGCGGAAGCGCCATGTCGGCGGTGATCTGCCAGTCGTGAATCAGCCACGTCCGGGGAGCCAACTCGATCTGCACCCGCACGCCGAGTTCCTCCCCCACCTCGCGCCGCAGGCACGCCGTCATACTCTCGCCGCGTTCGAGCGCCCCACCGATGCCGCCTACCCCGACGGTCGTGCTGCCGTCCGGGCGGGTGCGCCAATACTTTTGTTTGGAAATCTCAAAATAGTAAGCCGCTTCGTCGTGGACGATGGTCGAGACGCCGACGAGGGCGACGTTCTTGTCGCGCAGGGAGGGGTAACGGCGCAGAGCCGGGAGAGCCTGGAAGAGATTCATGCTCGATGAGCCTGGATGAACTGGTATGTTTTCTCCGCCACCGTCTCCCACTCGCTATCCACCGTGATGCAGTGGCCCGAGTTGTGGAGCGTGACCAATTCCTTGTCGGTGGATCCGGCCCGTTCGTAGGTGAATTGGGCGCTTTGGGGATGGATGGTCGTATCGAGCGTGCTGTGGATGACGAGCAGCGGGCAAGTCACCTGTGGTAACATCCGCCGCACCCGCCGAGTCAACTTGAGGAGTTCGTGGGCGGCGCGGATGGGGTTCTCCTCGTAGTTCCAGAGACGCAGTTCCGCCGTTGGGTCGGTCAGGTCGCTCACGCCGGATTTTGGCTTTTTGGGGAACAGGTACTTGAGGATGGGGGTCAGGTAGATGAGCCGGTCGGCCACCACGACGGCCGGAGAATAGGCGATGGCGCCGGCCAACTCTGGGTGCAGGGCGGCCAGATAGAGCGTGAGCACCGCTCCCATCGAGAGGCCGCCGACAAAGACCTTGTCACAGCGGGATTCGAGATCGGCCAGCGCATCCTGCACGCAGTCGGTCCATTCGGGCCAGCGACGGGAGTTCATATCCTCGATGTTCGTCCCGTGGCCGGGCATCAGCGGGGCAGAGACGGTATAGCCGCGCTGGTGGAGATAATCCCCCACCAGCCGCATCTCGGGCGGCGAACCGGTATAGCCGTGGATGAGCAACACGCCGGTAGGGCCGCCCTCCAGGTAAAACGCGGACGGGTCCAAGTGAGAATGTTGGGTCATCTTTTCACCTTCGATCAGAGATATTGCTCGCAGCGCAGGAGGGCGAGTGCACTGTGGCCGTCCACCATCTCGCCGTTCCGCGCCATCTCCAGCGCCCGCTCAGGCGACGTCGGGTGCACCTCGATGATCTCGCCCGGTTCGCGCTCCGGTTCCCGTTCCAGCCGGACATGGCGGGCCAACACGATGTGGCAAATCTCGTCTATCACGCTGACGCCGGGGCGGAATGACCCGACGTAGAGCATGTCGTCGCTGACGCCGCCCACCTCCTCGGCTAACTCGCGCCGGGCCAACTCGAGCGGCGAGCCGGAGAAATCGTGAAAGCCGCCGGCCGGCAACTCCCAGACCCAGTCATCCAGCGTGTAGCGAAACTGGCGGATGAGGACGATCTGCCCCCCGGTGGTGACAGGCACGACCCACATAGCGCCGCTGGTCTGGATGTAGACGTAGGGGGCCACGTGCCCGTCGGGCCACCGGGCCTGGTCACGGCGCACGCGGAACATGGCGTGAGTGTACGGGTAATCGGTAGCCAGCCGCTGCCAGCCGAGCGCAAGTCCGTTTGATTTATCGTCCGGGTGTGTCATCGGGGATGATTCTACCCCGGATTGCTGCTCTGCACAAGTCACGACGCGGCCCCACGGAACGCGGCCACCACGGAACGCGGCCATCCTGGCCGCATGCGGGCGGGGGCGCCCGCGA
>CAYNVC010000120.1:0-7595 GCA_964400615.1 uncultured Anaerolineales bacterium
GGCAGGGTACGCTGCCGGCGACACGGCCTGGTACGCCGTCCGGCCACTGCGCGACAAGGGGTACGAGCCGTTCCTGATGGACAATGTGCTGATGGGGAACAATCTCTACATGCCAGGTTTGCCGGCGCTGTTCCCGTCGCCGGAGAAAATGGCGCCGCGCCTGGAAAAGGCCGAGCAGAAAATCGGTGCTCTGGCCGACCTCATCCATCGGCACGAACGTCACGTGAGAGGGGCAGGCCCGCCGGGGCGGCTGCTGGGCATCATCCAGCGGGCCACGTTCGACTGGTTCCCGTTCAAGTTCTACGTGCAAGATAACTGCACCCGGTGTGGCTGGTGCGTCCGCCACTGTCCGACGCACAACATCGAGATGACCGACGAGGGAATCGAGTTCCGGGACCGGTGTACTCAGTGTATGCGTTGTTTCAACTTTTGCCCGGTGCAGGCGATACAAATGCCAGGGGCAACCAGGAGCGGCAAACGACGCCGCTACCGGGGGCCTGAAGGGAGACCGTATCCTACCGGACATTCTATGTAATTCGATCACACGGTCAAAACACAGGAGGAGGAAAAAGTAAATCACATGGCAAATTTGGAAGGAAGGAAAACAATGACGAAACAATTTCACGGTATCACCAGCCTCAGCCTCGTGGCAATTGCCATCATCATCGCCGCCAGCGTGCTCTTTCGTACATCGTTGACGTTGGGCATCGTCTACCTGGCGATTTGCGCCGCCGCGCCGCTGGTCGTCCTGTACGCATACTGCGCCAAGTGTTCCTGCCAGGCGCACTGCGGGCACGTGTTCCCTGGCAAGGCAGCGCAGGTGTTCAACCGGGAGCCGGGGCCTTATACCCTGATCGAATTGGCCGCCATGATTCTGGCTCTGGCGTTATTGATCGGGCTGCCCCAGTTTTGGCTGTGGCGCTATACGGGGTTGTTTATCGCGTTTTGGGTGCTGAACGGTATCGCCCTGGTGCAGATTCGGATCGTCGTGTGCCGGACTTGTGGGAACATCTATTGTCCCATGAGACCTGCCGGTTGAGTCGATGGGGAATCTATGAGCAAGAGATTCACCTACTCACGTGAGCCAAAAGATAAGAATCGTTAGGCATCTAGCGTATCGTTAGTTTAAAAATGAATGAAGGAGATGGCAAATGTTTGATAGAAACTCGTCAAGAATTTTTCTCAGTAAAGTCCCCGATCTCAGGAGCCCCTGGCGAGCTTTCCTGGCAGTCGGCTACGTGCTCTTTCTGGGTATGTTGTATGGTGCATTCTTTTACTACATCGACCGCCTTGCGCCATATGCTGCAGTTTTTAGTCAACTCGTAGTGGCTCTGGTTGTAGCAATTATCAGTTATGTGCATTTCAAGAAAGTGGGCGAATACCGAGCAAAGTTTGGCGCTCTGGCGTATCGCTACTTCTTTTATCATTTGATGATACCCTATTTGGCGACGTGGTACGCATGTTTTTTCCACCCCCTGTTTGTGAACGGGACACCTTTGCTGCCCACGTGGTTGGCAATAGTGGTAGGGGTAGTTCTTCTGGTGGTGGCTGTTCTTACCAACATACATATTGAGCGGGCGGGCTTTCACAACCTCACCCATGGAATGGATATTTACACCGTGTTTCCAGAGGAGGCGACGGTAGTATATGGGAACATCTATGGATACATTCGGCATCCGTTGTACTTTGCGCTGGTGTGTGGAGGTATTGGCTTGGCCTTGCTCAGGAACAATGCGGTGGCTCTTGCAGTTGCTGTTTTGCAATTGATCCCGGCTCTGGCTGCTGGGTATATGGAGGATAAGGAGCTAGTAGAGAGGGAAGGGGAAGAGCATAGAGAGTATATTCGGAGGACATCTGCGCTGATACCAGTGGATCATTTCTGGAGTTTTCTGAAATTGTTAGTTTTCCTTGGTGAGTGAGCATTCGCTTGGAGCCGACCGCCCTATCGTGCACGAAAGCAGCCGCCTCACGCGCCGCTGGTCGTCCTGTGCGCATACTGCGCCAAGTGTTCCTGCCAGGCGCACTGTGCACACGTGTTCCCCGGCAAGGCAGCGCAGGTGTTCAACCGGGAGCCGGGGCCTTATACCCTGATCGAATTGGCCGCCATGATTCTGGCTCTGGCGTTATTGATCGGGCTGCCCCAGTTTTGGCTGTGGCGCTATACGGGGTTGTTTATCGCGTTTTGGGTGCTGAACGGTATCGCCCTGGTGCAGATTCGGATCGTCGTGTGCCGGACTTGTGGGAACATCTATTGTCCCATGAGACCTGCCGGTTGAGTTGATGGAGAATCTATGAGCAAGAAAGTCACGTACTCACGTGAGCCAAAAGATAAGGATCGCTATACCGCGAGCAAGGACAGGGCCTATACGGCGTTTGCCGGTCTCTACGATTGGGTCGTCAAGCGATTGCCCATCTGGAGAAACTGGATCATGCAGACGGTTCCTCACATTCGAGGGGAACGGGTGCTGGAAGTGTCGTTTGGCACGGGCTATCTCTTGATGCAGTATGGCGCTAGATTCGAGACTTGTGGCATTGACTATAACGAAAAGATGGTGGCAACCGCCAGGGAGAATCTGGCGAGCAAGGGCATCACAGCAGGGCTTCAGAATGCCGCCGTCGAGTCGCTGCCGTATGGCGATGAGACCTTCGACTGCATCGTCAACACGATGGCATTTACCGGCTATCCCGATGGGGCCAAGGCCATGTCGGAATTGCGCCGGGTTCTTAAAAAAGGGGGCGCATTAGTGATGGTTGACGTCAACTATCCAGCGGACAGGAACTGGCTGGGGATGAGCGCCGCCAGGTTGTGGGCGAGCCTCGGCGATATCATCAGGGATATGGATGAACTGTTCACCGGATTCAATTTCAAGCATACAGACGAGGAGATTGGGGGATTTGGCAGCATCCATCTCTACGTTGCCGAAAAAATGTAGGGGGAGAAAATATCATTGTCAGTTTTTCTGGATCCGAGCAATCCTGATCAAAGGAGGAGAAAAAATGCAAATCATAATTCTGCTGGTCGCAATGGTGTTGGTTGGTCTGCTGATGGGCGCGATAGCCAGCCTGATCTGGAAGGACAAGCCGCTGGGCGCGGCTGGTGATTACGTCGTCGCCGTCGTCACCGCCATCATCGTCGGCCTGATGGATTGGTACGTCATCCCGAAGATGAACTTTAGCGACACCATAAAGTACCTGGGCGTGGTGACCGAACCGGCTCTGAGTGCGTTGATCGTGCTCTGGGTCGTGCGCAAGGTGAAAAAGTAAAGGCCTGGGTGCGACGCACTTTACAAGTGCGTCGCACCTCGCATACTATGGAAAATATCTCTCCCATCATCGAAACCCACGCTCTGACCCGCGACTTTAAGAAAACGCGGGCGGTGGATGCGCTGACCCTCTCCATCCAACCGGGCGAGCTTTTTGGCCTGGTCGGGCCGGACGGGGCCGGCAAGACGACCACGCTGCGGCTGCTGGCGGGCCTGCTCGACATCACCTCCGGCACGGCGCAAGTGGCCGGGCACGACCTGGCCCGCGAGCCGGAGGCGATCAAGCGCAAGATCGGCTACATGGCGCAGCAGTTCAGCCTCTACGGAGAACTCTCGGTGGTGGAGAACCTCTCCTTCTTTGCCGAGCTGTACGACGTGCCCCGTTCCAAACTGGCGGAGCGCACCGAGCGGCTGCTGACCTTTGCCGGTCTGACCGAGTTCAAGGAGCGCCGCGCGGCGCAGCTCTCCGGCGGGATGCAGAAAAAGCTGGCCCTGGCCTGCACCTTGATCCACCAGCCGGGGATACTGTTGCTCGATGAGCCGACCACCGGCGTGGACCCGGTCTCGCGGCGCGAGGTCTGGGACATTTTGACCGACCTGAACCTGGATGGGGCTACCATTGTCGTCAGCACGCCTTACATGGACGAGGCCGACCGTTGCTCGCGGGTGGGCTTGATGTACGAAGGGCGCATGGTCGTGTGTGATACTCCGCAGCAGATTCGCGCCCAGGTCGAGGGGGAGATGATCGAGTTGCGCCCCGATGACTGGCAGGCGGCGCGATCTCTCATCGCCGCGCTTCCCGGCGTGTTCGAGGTGCAGACTTATGGCGACCTGCTCCACGTGCTGGTGGACGCGGCGGACCGCCGTCTGCCCGAGATCGAAGCGGCGCTGCAAGAGCACGGCCTCGCCACGCGGGGAGTGCGTCGCGCCACGCCCCGTATGGAAGAGGCGTTCATCTCTTTGATCAAGCGCATGGAGGAAGAATAATGTCACTGCGTCACCTGCGGGCCATTGTCAGCAAAGAGATCAACCACATCCTGCGCGACAGGACGACCTTTGTCCTGGTGCTGCTGACGCCGTTGGCAATGCTCTTTATCTTTGCCTACGGGCTGACGGTGGACATCAAGCACGTACCCATCGCCATACTGGATTATGACCGCAGCTCGACCTCCCGTGCCCTCGTCCAGCGGGTTCTGGAGGGAGGCGACCTGGACTTGTACGCCCACGTGGAGACGCTGGGCGAGATCGAGAGCTTGCTGACCTGGGGCGAGATCAAGGCCGCGCTGGTCATCGGCGCAAATTTCGAGAACGATCTATTGACCTTGCGCGGGATGCCGTTGCAGATCATCATTGACGGGACCGAGCCGGAGAGCGGCGGGTTCGCCGTGGAGCAGATCGGTGGGCGGACCGAAGCGTTCGTCACCGGAGTGCTAAGCGCTCAAATGGGAGGGCAGGCTTTGTCCATGCAGCCGATTGACCTGCACGTGCGTGCCCTCTACAACCCAGCTCTAAAGCCGCGCGTGGATATGATTCCGGGGCTGATTTCGATGATGCTCGGGTTCCCGGCTCTCTCGGTCGCCCTGACGCTGGCCCACGAACGGGAGCACGGCACGTTGGAGCAGGTGATGGTCACGCCGGTGGGGCGGGCCGAATTCCTGGTGGGCAAGATGATTCCCTACGCCATAGTCGGCTTGGCGAACGTGGTCGTCATGCCGGCGATAGCCAGGGTGACGTTTCACATTCCCTTCAACGGCAGCTTTGCTCTGTTTTTCCTGCTCTCGGCGATTTTCCTGTTCGCCATCCTCGGCATGGGAATGCTCGTCGGCGTGTTCACGCCCACCCAGCCGGCTGCGCTGGCGCTCTCTTTCCTGGTCATCTTTTTTCCGGGCTTTTTTATGACTGGGATATTCTTCCCGATTGCCTCCATGCCGGAGATGATGCGCGTGGAGGCGCTCTCCTTGCCCGGCACACACTATGCCGTCATCACGCGAGGCCTGTTCCTGCCCGGCGTGGGGCTGGACGTGCTCTGGCCCTACGGTGTGATGCTGGTTGGGCTGGGGCTGGCGTTCACGGCGGTGGCGGCTTTTTTCTTCCGCAAAAAGTTGGGGTGAGATTTGGGATGAAAGACCGAACGGGCCACTCGACCGGTGAGGTAAAGTCGTTCCACGATTGGATCAAGGGCCTTGCTGGTAGTTCGTCGAGCGTATTTAACGATGCGATTCAACGTTTTGTTGATACCCGCGCGGCGGAGGCCGCTGCCAGTATTACCTATTATGCGCTCTTTTCTCTTTTCCCATTGTTGATTATCTTGATCGTCGCCGCGAGTTTTGTGCTGAACAGTCAGGATGTCCAGCGCTGGGTGATGGATTTCGAGACACAGGTCGTCCCGGTCTCTCAACAATTGCTTGAAAAGAACATCCAAAGGATTTTTGAACTGCGCGGGACGGTAGGATTGGTGGCGTTGGTCGGTCTGTCGTGGTCGGCTACGAGTGCTCTTGCGGTTTTGGTACGCAACATCAATTTGGCCTGGACGGAGGCCAAACCGCGCAATTTCGTCGAGAGCCGTTTGATGGCCCTGGGGATAGTTGGCGGGTTGGTGGCTCTGCTGTTCTTTTCGTCAACTCTGATAACCTTGTTCGAGACCCTGGCCCGATTTAACGTGCCCCCGTGGGGAAATATCGTGTTGTGTGAAATCCCATTGTGGGCAATCTTGCCAGTCGCAGGGCCGCGATTGGTTGCATTTCTCACACTCGTAGGTTTGTATCGCTGGGCACCAAAGGCAAAGGTCAGATTGGTGGCGGCTTCCTGGGGAGCGTTGGCGGCGGTCATAGCGTGGGAAGTCGCCACGAGAGGGTTTACCTGGTACCTCAGTAGTGGAATAGCGCAATATGAGTTGGTGTATGGCTCTCTGGGAGCGGTTTTGGTTCTGATGTTGTGGATGTACATTGGCGTTTTGATCACCCTTTTTGGTGCACACCTCAGCGCAGCAGTAGCCCGGTACGCCATCAGCTCGAGTGGCGCAGGAGATTTATGTTAAAACGTATCTTGTCCCTTTCTATCAAAGAATTTCTCCATTTGTTCAATGATTGGTGGATGCCGGCGTTCATGCTGCTCGGCGGTGTGATGGAGTTGCTGGCGGTTGGTTGGGCCACATCGCGCCCGATGACCAACCTGCCGCTCATGGTGCTGGATCAAGACCGGAGCGCGGCCAGTCGGAACGTCATCGTGGCGTTGGAAAACACGGGGACGTTCGTGATCGAGTCCCAGGCCCCAGACATGGAGACCATCTACGCAGCTCTCGACCGTGGACAGATCAACGCCGCCGTGATCATCCCGCCCGGCTTTGGCAGCGAGTTGGCCGCGCTGACGGGACATCCGGCTCTCTCGGTGCTGCTCAACGGAGCCGAGAGCACCCCGGCCACGGCTGCCCTGCGGTCGGTCAAAGGGGCCATTGGCGAGATGGGGCAGCGCATCACGTTGCGCCGGTTGGGGTTGAAGAAAGAGTCTCTCGCCGGATTTGCTCCCAGCCTGCGCGTCTGGTTCAACGAGACTCTGACCGAGGCGTTTTACATGACCCCCGCCGAACTGGGCCTGATGATCGAGTTCACCACGCTCCTCTTTGCCGCGCTCTCCTTCTCCCGTGAGCGGGAATTGGGCACGTTGGAGCAACTGCTCGTCATGCCGTTTTCCGCGATGGAGATCATCATCGGCAAATCCATCCCGGTCGTACTGGTTGGCTTTTGCGATTTCCTGCTCATGCTTGGCGCAGTCCATTTCGCCTTTGGCATCCCTGTCCGGGGGTCACTGTCCCTGCTGCTCGTTCTGGCTTTTGGCTACCTGCTGGTCGAGCTGGGCAAGGGCATGGTCATCTCGATCATGTCGCGCACGCAGCACCAGGCGTTTTTGCTGGTCATGATGATCGGCATGGCCGATTTTATGTTCACCGGCTACGCCGCCCCGGTCGAATCTATGCCCCCCGTCATGCGGTTCGTGGCGAACTTTATCCCGGCTCACCACTGGCTGGACATCCTGCGCGGGATTTTGCTCAAGGGGGCCGGTCTGGACGTGCTCTGGCCGCAAGTGCTGGCGCTGGTGGGGCTGGGGCTGGTGATCGGCACGTTCTCGCTGCACTACGTCCGCCGGGCGCTGGATTGAGAACACGGATCGGCAGGATTTTCGGATTGTTTGTTGCTTGATCCGTTGTTCTTGAGAACACGGATCAGCAGGATTTTCGGATTGGTTGTCGCTTGATCCGTTGTTCTTGAGAACACGGATCGGCAGGATTTTCGGATTGGTTGTCGCTTGATCCGTTGTTCTTGAGAACACGGATCG
>CAYNVC010000121.1:0-7573 GCA_964400615.1 uncultured Anaerolineales bacterium
GTCATCGCCCACATTCTAGCCCGGCCAGAAGCGAGTATAGCGGAATCGGAGCCGGCCACTCGGGCGGCAGAACGGATCGCGGGCTGTATCGAGAGGTTGGTGGCGACCCGTCCTGAAGAAACCATAGCCGTGGCCTCGCACGGATTGGTGCTGACCATTTTTCTGGCACAGTTGGAAAATCGCTGGCCGACTGTGGCCGAATGGCGAGCCGTGCCGTTTGCAGGTGTGGCTATACTTGATTCCGTGACATGGCAGATCATACGCAATTGGTCGAACGCTTCAGAAATCTCGTAAAATGGGCCGCGCGACGGACGAAACTGGCGCTATTGTTGGCCGCGCTATTGTTCGTCCTGACTGCCGAAGGGCCTCCCCCCGCCAAACTCGATACTCAGGTCAACCGGATGTTGGCCGGGGAACGGTTTGATTTTGTCAAGTGGGAGGCCCAGGCCCTGCTGGGCAAATTGACCTATAGCCTGATCGCACCGCAGCGCTATATGGACGAATCCGCACGCCACGATTTTTTCCTCGCCTATCTGGCCCAGGTCTCTACCATCCAAAACCTGGAGCGAGAAATCCACCGCATTTACACCGACCCGCAAGTACAAGCCCCCGACGTTGCGAGCGCCGAGTTACGCACCGCCCTGGCTAAACTGCGGGCGGACGAAGAGATGCGCCAGCCGCTGGCCGAGGCGATCCTGGAAGAGCAAACCGCCTGTGTGTTGACCAGCGAGGGGTTCGGCCTGCTGGGGCAGCAAGTTCCCCCGGTCAGCGAGCATTTTACCCCCCTCCCGCTGTTGCTCGTCGTCTCCCCCCGCGACCACATCGAAAACATCCTCAGCCTCGAGCTGCGCCACGGGTTGGACGTGCCCCGGCAGGAAAAGATCGAAGAGCAAATAGATACCGGTTCCGGCGTCTCGTCGCTGGTGACGGGGATCGGGGGGCTTTCAGCCTACCCGGCGATGCTGCTGGAAAGCGGTTCGATCAACTGGGTGGCGGAGGTGGCTGCCCACGAGTGGACGCACCACTACCTGGCCCCCCATCCACTGGGTTGGAACTATGTTCTACCGGAGACGCGCGTCCTCAACGAGACGGTCGCCTCCATCGTGGGCAAGGAAGCCGGACGTAAGATGATAGCCCGCTACTATCCCGAGTTCCTGCCACCGGAACCAGGGCCGGAGGGGAATGCGGCCCCTTCGGAACGACCGGCCTTTGATTTCCGCGCCGAGATGCGCCAGACGCGCATACAGGTGGACGAATTGCTGGCGCAGGGCAAGATCGAGGCCGCGGAGAGCTATATGGAGGAGCGGCGGCAGGAATTTGTCGCCCAGGGGTATTACATCCGCAAGCTGAACCAGGCTTATTTTGCTTTCCACGGGGCATATGCCGACCAACCCGGCGCGTCCGGAGCGGATCCAATCGGGCCGGCGGTGCGGGAGATGCGCACCCACAGCCCCAATTTGCACATTTTTGCGGCCCGGATGTCCGGCGTCACCACGTTGGCGGAGCTGGAAGCGCTGTTGGAGCGGGTGGAAAAGTAACCAACGTCACCGCTCCTCCACAGCGATGACGGAAGGGACAGGAGTGATCGAATCTATCTCGACTCCGCCCGCTTCAGGATTCAACCACAGGCCGGTGGAGCCGCCACCATCCAGGTTGAGCGCGATCTCTATCCCCAGGTCAGAGTCTGCCAAAAAGACGGCCATCTCGTGCAGCCCCAGATACCCCCGGGGCGCGACGACGAACAATATCCGCCCCGCGCCGTCTTGGGCGACGACGGTGCGGCGGGCTGGTCTCCCCTCGTCGGCGGCGGCGGGAAAGCCCATCACGCCGCCCGGTTTGACCAGCACGGGGAACGATTGTACCGCCTCGACCAATTCCTCGGCGGGGTCGTAGGGCTGCTCTCGCAACCAGCGCACGCCCACCTGCCCGTCCGCCGTGACGGCGAACATACCGGCAAAATCGCCCAACGGAAACCCGGCCCGCTGCCCCCCGCTGACGAGCAGAGCTGTGGCATGCCCCTCAGGGTCAAAGTAGCCTCCGTTGACCACCAACAGGGGGTGGAATTCGTCCGCCCAGGCCGAGACCGGGCGCGGGTGGCCGGGCGCGTACAGCACGCGGAAACGCAGATTTTCGGGGGACAAACGCACGATTGCCACCCGTTCGACGACGCTCCCCGTAGCCACGTCCACCTGGCGCAGCTCGACCCCCCTCCCCAGCGTCTGCCACCCGGTGTCCGGTGGCGGCGGGACAAAAAAAGTGGCCTGGGCCAAAAGCTCGATCCGGTCGGCGTGGAAGCGCACTTGCGAGATGTGGGCCTCCCCATCCAACGGGCCGGTCAGGGTCAACGCCGTCAGCGTCCGTTTGCCGGTCGCCGTGACACGCGAGGCGGTTCGCGCCAGCGAGCCTTTCTCCGGCAGGGCGTAGAGCGCCCCCTCCAACACCAGCCCGGCCGGGACCAACCCGGTCTCCCCCTCCTGGAGCAGGAGCAGCCCCATGCGCTGCCAGCGCAGTCCCAGGTTGACCTCGGCGGAGACGATCAGCCCGCCGGGTTGCAGGTCAACCTGCAGATCGCGGTAGCGGGCCGAATCCATAGAGAACTGGCGGCGCAGCAGCGTGTCGAGAGCATCCTCGTCCAGGGTGAGCAGATAGACGCTCCGGCCCGGCGTCGTCCCGTCCCCAACCGCACCGCCTGCGCCCAGGTCGGCAGCGGTCAACTCTAGCGGCTCCGGCAGATAGGGCGGCAGGAGCAATTCAACCCGCTCGAGCGGCGTGCCGGTCAGAGCCAGAGGTGGGGGATCGGGGGGCAGCGCGTCCGCCAGGGGGCCGGCGCAAGTCAGGCCCAGGATAGCGGGCAGCAAGCGCGGCGTCAGGTTCAGGGCGAGCAACGTCGCCCCCAGGCAAAGCAGCCCCGCCGCCAGAAGCAGCAGAGCCATACGGACGAAAGCGCGGCGATTGAGCATAGCAGGGCCTGATTCCATCGCACTGTACCACGATTTTCATCCCTGGGCAAGGGACGCCACATCACGCACTACGCACTACGCACTACGCACTACGCCTCCCGTTTCACCTTCTCGCGGTTATGTGATAAAATTGGGTCGGGGGATTGCCAATGTCCATTCGCGTACTTTCGGAACAAGTGGCCTCGCAGATCGCAGCCGGGGAGGTGGTGGAGCGGCCCGCCTCCGTGGTCAAGGAATTGGTCGAAAACAGCATAGATGCCGGCGCACACGACATCCAGGTGGAGACGCGCTCCGGCGGCAAACAACTCATCCGCGTGAGCGACGATGGCTGCGGTGTGCCGTCCGCCGACGTGGAGGTGGCTTTCCAGCGCCATTCGACCAGCAAACTCGCTACGGCGGACGATCTGACGCACATCACCACGCTTGGATTTCGGGGCGAGGCGCTGGCCTCCATCGCCGCGGTCAGCCGGGTGACTTTTGCCACCCGCGCGGCCGGCGAACCGGCGGGGACGTTGCTGCGGCTGGAGGGGCTGCGCGTGACGGCTCGTCAGGAGAGCGGTCGCCCGGCGGGCACAGCGGTGGCGGTGGAGAACCTGTTCTTTAACGTCCCGGCCCGGCTCAAATTTCTGCGCACCGAGCGCACCGAGCGGAGGCACATTGATGGCTGGCTCACCCGTTACGCGCTGGCCTACCCGCAAGTGCGCTTTACGCTCAGCCACGAAGGACGGGTCACTTTCCAATCGCCCGGCCTCGGCCCGGGCCGGCTGCGCGACGTGCTGGTGGCGGTCTACGGGCTGGAGGTCGGCGCGGCGGTGATCGAGATCGCACCCGAACCCCAGCCCGAATCCGCAATCCATGTGACCGGATTCGTCGGCCCGCCGTCGCTACACCGGGCCAACCGGGGCTATATCACCATCTTTGTCAACGGACGGTGGGTGCAGGACGTCAGATTGGGCTATGCCATCATCCAGGCATACCGCACTCTCCTGCCCACAGGCCGGTATCCGCTGGCGGTGGTGATGGTGCGCCTGCCGCCGGAGGAAGTGGACGTGAACGTCCATCCGGCCAAATCGGAGGTGCGCTTCCGCGACGGCGACGCCGTGTTCCGGGCGGTGCAGAAAGCGGTGCGGCGCACGTTGTTGGAACGCTCGCCCGTGCCGATTGTCGCCCACGCGCCGGACACCTGGCCCACCTCACTGGCCCGCCGGCAGAGCGAACGCCGCGAGCGATTGGCCGCGCTCGAACCGCACTCGACGGGCGAGCAATTGCGCTTCACGGCCCGCCCGCCCAAAGCAGGAGACGCGGGGCCTGGTACGCTCGTGGAGGCGGCGGGACAAATTCCACCCCTGCGGGTGATCGGGCAGGTGGGCGCGACCTACATCGTGGCCGAGGGGCCGGAGGGAATGTATTTGATTGACCAGCACGCGGCCCACGAGCGGGTGCTGTTCGAGCGGCTACTGGCAGAGTGGAAACGGGCGGACGCAGCCGCGCAGACGTTGTTGGAGCCGCAGCCGGTGGAACTGACGTCCGAAGCGCGGGGGATATTGGAGGAACACCGGGAAACGCTGGCGAGCCTGGGGTTCCAGATCGAGCCATTTGGCGGGACGACGCTGCTGGTGCGCTCCATCCCCGCTCTCGTGGCGGAAGAGAACCCGCGCCAGGTGTTGGAGGACGTGGCGGCGGCGCTGGAGGCAGGCGACGCGCCACTGGCGAACCGGGTGGAGGAGGCCGCAGCGCGAGCCGTGTGCAAGCGGGCGGCGATCAAAGCCGGGCAGGTGATGGCGCGGACGGAGATGGAGGAATTGATCCGGGCGCTGGAGCGGTGCGCCAGTCCACGCACCTGCCCTCACGGGCGGCCCACGATGATTCACCTGAGCGTGGAACAGCTGGCGCACGAGTTTGGCCGGCGATGAAAAAAACCCGTTCGAGGTACTCCGCCATTCTGGCTGAGAGGCTCTACTAGGGCTTTACACCTACATTATACTCCAAGGATATGCCGATGTCAACTGTTTCCTCTCACCCCTCCGCCCCGGCGGGCGCCTCCGGCGATCCGCTCTCCGTGCGGCAGGCATTTCTGCTCGGCTGGACTCTGGCCGAAACGCTGGGCCGGCTGCGCAGCGGGGCGCGACCCTACCGCCGCCCCCCGCCCGGCGACGACTATGCCCCCCGGCTCAACGTGAGCGAAAACAAGCCCGGCAGCAGCGGACGCGCTTTTTGGAGCGCGGTACGCCGTCTGCTGGCGCTGGCCCAGGCCCTCGATCTGCTCCACGGCAATGCCGACCAGCAGGACACCTGGGAGCAGAGCCTGCGCGCCCTGCCGCTCCAAATCGAACACGCGGAGGCGCAGGGAGATTCACGATACGCGACTCCCGCCGCGCTGCGCGAGACGCTAGACCGCTGGTCGCTGGCGGCCCAGGCGCAACTCAACGGACGCAGCCCCGAGATAGGCCGGGCGTTGACCTCCGGTGCCAGCCTGGCCGACACCTGCTGGTACGCGCGTCCCCCGCGCCGCCCACCGGGGGCCGAGCTGAGCCGCCCCCGCGCCGAACGGCTGAAAGAGGTAATGGCCCGGCCTCGCCAACGCCCTTCGGCCGAGGATTGGCGGCGGTTGCTCTCCTACTACCGGCTGCACAGCGAGTGCGTGCGGGTGAACAGCCTGCGCTCTGTCCTGCCGGACTATGTCCCCGACGTGCTCATCCGTCACCTGCGCACCTGGGCCATCGGCGAGATGTTGTACTATGACAACCGCGCCCAGTTGCGCCGCCGGCCCTGGTGGCATAGTCCCGCCTTCCAGATGTGGCTCCCGCGCTGGATGCGCTGCCAACACCGCTCGCCCGCTCTCCTGCCGGAGGATGAGATCGCGCTGATCCAGGCGTTAAAGCAGCAAGAGACCCGTTGGCGGCAGATGCTGTTCGGCTTCCGGCGGCCAGAGGACTATGTGCGTCGCCGCGACCTGATCACGGTTGCCCTGTGGCGTTGGCTGTTGCTGCTCCTCCTCCTGGTGGGGACGGGTCTGGCGGTGGGACTGCTTTTGTACACACTGGGGCTGATCATCGCCGCAGCGGTCTGGCCGGCCTTTCAGGCGCTGATGCACGGCGCGGGGTTGGGCGACTGGCTCAAGATCATCACTACCGCTTTCGGCTGGCTGAGCGTTCTCGGTCTGTTGGGCAAAGCGCTGTTCCAGTGGACGCGCGAAGCGCAGGCGGCGATCAATCGCTGGCTGATGGTGCGCGTCATTGCCCGCCGCACCCTCGTGCCCTGGGATCGAGTCATACGGGGGAAGAAATGAACGGAAATTCCTCGTGGATCAACCCGTTCGTCGCCAGACACCCCGGCGCGTCCACGCGGTACGGTTCCCTGGTCAGTGTGGTACACCGCCCGCCCGCCTCCGCCACGAGCAACATCCCGGCTGCCACGTCCCACGGCTTGGACGCCGGGTTGAAATAAGCATCCAGCCGGCCGGCCGCCACGTAGGCCAGTCCCAGCGCCGCCGACCCCAATGCCCGCACCGTGCCGCAGCGGGGGGCCAACTCTTGCAGCCAGGCGAGCGTACGCGCCCGTTCGGCGTCGCCGTGCCCCCAGTCAAACCCCAGCACCGTATAGCCAAAATCCGCCGTCCGGCTGACCCGTGCCGGTGCGCCGTTCAGTCTGGCCCCACCGCCCCGCTCTGCCGTGAACATCTGCTTGTGTAGCGGGTCATAGATTACCCCTAAGAGCGGCTCGCCCCCCTTGAGCACGCCGATAGAGACTGCGAACGTTGGAACGTGGTGAGCGTAATTAGTCGTCCCATCCAGCGGATCCACCACCCACGTATAACCGCTACCCGCGCTTGCCCCGGCCTCCTCGGAGAGGATAGCGTGCTCAGGGAAGCGGGCACGGATCACCTCCAGCACGATCTCCTCGGCCCTGGTATCGGCCTCGGTGACAATGTCGCGGTATCCCTTGATTGTGACGTGGTGCGAGGCCGGGTACATCTCCGCGAGCACCCGCCCGGCCTTGCGGGCTGCTTCGATGGCGGTTTGTAACATTTCGATCATTTTGATATTTGGGAGAACCTGGATAGATACGCCGATTATACGACAAGTTATCGTGACGACAAGCTACCGCGTGCGGGGCGCCCGCGTTCCCCGGAGCAGCCCACCCCACGGATCGCGGCCATCCTGGCCGCATGCGGCCGTCCACGTCCGCGTCTCCCGGAGCAGCCCACCCCACGGATCGCGGCCATCCTGGCCGCATGCGGCCGTCCACGCCTGCGTCTCCCGGAGCAGCCCACCACCGGATCGCGGCCATCCTGGCCGCATGCGTGCGGGGCGCCCGCGTTCCCCGGAGCAGCCTACTTGGAAGAAACCACTCACCGACCCATGCGGCGGATATACCCAAATTGGGCGCACCTTGACAAAAACCGGATTCAGAGGCATAATGCAAACCACAAAGGCTGCGACGGAGAAGAGTAAGCGGAGGGAATCCGCCAGGGAGGCGAGGCCATAGACTGAAAGCCGCGCCCGGAGGAAGCCGCCAAGTTCGCTCCTGAGCCGACCTCTGAACGGGCAAACGCCCCATTAGGAGGCTCCGCAGGCCCAGCGTTAACGGGGCGGCCAATCGCGCTCACGAGC
>CAYNVC010000122.1:0-7527 GCA_964400615.1 uncultured Anaerolineales bacterium
TCTGGCTCAAGAAATACTTTTACGTCCTGCGCCCGCTGCTGGCTATCAAGTGGATCGAGAAGGGGCTGGGCCTCGTGCCGACCGAGTTCCAGGTGTTGGTGGATGGCGTGATCGAGTCACCGCAACTGCGGGCGCAAGTAGATAAACTGGTCGCGGCCAAACGGACCGGCGTGGAACTGGGGCGCGGCCCGCGCATCCCGCTCATCAGCCACTATATCGAGCGGGAACTGGAACGGTTGGCGGGTGAGTACTTTGAACGGCAGTACAATCGTCCCACGGTCCCGGTCGCCGAGTACAACTCGCTGTTCAGGACGATCCTGGATGAGGTGTGGAGTTGAGGCGGAGGGATAATTTAGCCCCTCGCGCGAGACCCTATGTTACAGGTCTCCCCGAACCCGGCTTTTTCCCCAACCGCGCCAGCCACAGGCGGAGACGCAATCTGCGCCAGGTCTGTATCGCCTGCTCCCGGTCGGTGGAGCTGACCCGGTCGTGGGTATAGCTGGCCTGCACGTACAGATCGGTCAGTTGTTGCGCGTCCTGGGCAACCGGGGCCAGAATCTTTTTCCATCGTTTTCTCTGTGCCAGACGAGCGACGTGCTCGCCGAAGGAGGCGGCAAATTCGTAGGGGGTGTCCCCGCCCCGCGTGCGCCCGGTCAACTGCCGACCGTGCCACCGCAGCCGCCCGTATAACGTCGCCACGGCGGCAACAGGCTGCCGACGGCGTAACCGCCAACCGTCGGCCACCGACCAGACCCATCCCGCCAGCACCAGCAGCAGTCCCCCGGAGAGAACCAACCACCACGAGCGTGCCATCCCCTCCACCAGCCCCGCCCACCGGGACAGGCCCGTCTCCTGGCCCAGCAGTCCCTCCGGCTTGGGCCAGCCGGACAGCCCGGTGCTGGCAGGGCGCTCTATGGGCACGAGTCCGGCGGTAGGCTCGAACTCGATCCACCCGTAGGCGGGGAAATAGACCTCGGCCCAGGCGTGGGCGTTGGCCCCGGTGACGACGTAACGGGCGTTGGTCGAGTCATAAGCGCCGCTGGCGTAACCGGTCACGTACCGGGCCGGCACGCCCGCCGCCCGCGCCAGGACCACCATCGCCGAGGCGTAATAGTCACAGTACCCCTTGCGTAAATCAAAGAGGAAATAATCAACCACGTCCCGGCCACGCGGGGGCGCAGGCACGTCCAGTGTGTAGGGATAGGTGCGCAGGTAGGCCTCGATGGCGCGGGCACGCTCGTAGGGGCTGCGGCTGGTCGCCGTCAGGTCTTGGGCCAGCGAGAGCACCCGCGCCGGGACCGAGTCCGGCAAGGAGAGGAACCGCTCCCGTACCCACTGGGGATAATCCGTCCCGGCGGCCTGCAATTCTTTTTCTCCGACGATGGACACGAGTGACTCGGCCCGGTAGACGCGAGCCTCAATCGTCGCGGCAAAGACGTCGCCGGGCGCTCGCCGGGCAACCTGGTAATCCTGATCGGCCACGACCAGTGCACCGGCTGCGTAGAGCAGGTTTCCCATGTCGCCCACGACCTGGACGCTCTGCCGCACCGTCCGCCGGGCCTCTGGCGCGTCCATAGTGACCGGCTCGCCAGCCTGGTAGCTCACCAGTTCCGTCCCACTCGTGAGCCAGCCATAGCCGACGTACCTGTCGTAAGCAGCGCCGCGCCAGTAATAGCGCGGCGGCTCTTTTACGGTTTGCGGCAGGCCGGGCGGGAGGTCGCCGGTGCTGATGAGCAGCATCACTTGTTCCGTCAGTTCGGGCGGGGAGCCGATCAGTTGGCGGTGCGGCAACTGCCCCGCCGTTCCTGGCCCGTCCGGTTGCTGCTCCACTCCCAGCGATTTGACGAGCGTCTCGACCCTTTCTGTCCGCTCGGCGCCGATATTGTGGACGAAATCCACTATTTTTTGGATCGAGATCGACGATGACAACCCCGCCCCTGTCACCAAAAGCAGCGATGACAAGATGACCGCCAGGGCAAGTCCAGGCCCCAGATCGGCAAAATCGATCCCGCTCGTCTCCCAGCGGCGCATGTTGGCGTCGTAGACCGCCGTCGCCATCAGCAACAAGGCCGCGCCCAGCAAGACGAGCAGTTCGCGGGTTCCGCCTCCGGCGTAGGCGAGCGTGACTCCCAGCAACGTGCCCGCCGGGATGATGGCCGGCAACGGGCGACCGCGCCGGCGCATCATCCACCCGGCCCAGGCACTCACCCCCCACAGGGCCAGCCCCCACGCGAAAGTCACCGCCACCGGGTCAAAGGCCGGTTCGCCAGCCGCCAGCGCCATCACCCAATCGCGCACGCGCACCGGCAGCACCACCACGCCGTCCCACAATTGGGAGAGGGTCATCACGAGCGGCAGCAAATCGAGGGGCTGGCCGCCGTGCAGCCAGCGCAAGGCGCTCGCTCCCAGCTCGACCAGTTCCCAGAGCAAAGCCATCAAATGGCTCGCCAGCCGCCCGGTGCGGCCAAAGGTCAACCCCAGGCCCAGCAGGGACGCCAGAGCGCAGGATACCAGACCGGGCAGAGGTGTCGCCGCCAGCCCCCATCCGGCCAGCAAGCCGATCAGGGTCACGGACAGCATCAGCGGGAGGTCGAGTCCCGGGATCACGCCCGCCAGTCCCATCACCACGTTGACGAGCAAAGCCGCGAGCAGGGTCAGCGCGAGCAAAGGGCGCGGCCCCACCCGGCGGACGATCCACCCGAACAACCCGGCAATCCGAATCACGAAAGCGCCCTCCATGCGGCCTGACCGGGGTGCTGGACGGGGACGGCTCTTCCGGTGCCGGAGACGCGCCACTCCCAATGCCCTCCCCGGCCGGGGCGGGCTTCGGGGCGGTCGAGCAGATCGGAGGTGACGATATAGTGGCTTATTCCAAAATCCACGAGTTGCGCCGCTGCCGGACGTGCATTCCCCTCTCCGCCGAAGGAAGCGGGGTCGAGCAGCAGCACCGTGGGGACGGCTCCGCGCCGCAAGAGAGGGAGGAGCGCCTCGATCCAGTCGCCACCCACGTCCGGGGTGACGATGACGAGGCTGGTGTGCTGCCCCATCGCCGGCCCCATCCGCGCCAGCAACCCGGCCAGCGGGTGTTCGCCGGGTGAGACCAACGCCAGTGAGCGCAGGATTTCCCAGCGCTGTCCCTGTCCTTCGCGCGGTTGGAGCCACGTCAACCGCTCGCCGTGCGCCGCCAACCCCACCGCCTGCCCAAACCGCAATCCACGGTCGGCCAGCGAAGCGGCGAGGATCACGCCGTGTTCCTCGGTGCTGTTTGGGGCCTGGCCCGCCTGGGCGGATCGCTCCATATCCAATATGATCCACCAGTCACTCGCCGGGGTGTTCTCAAAGAGGCGCACAAAGAGGGATTCACGGCGGGCGGACGTGGGCCAGTGAACCCAGCGCAGGCTGTCGCCGGGAACGTACTCGCGCACCCCGGCGGCGCTGACCGTGCGCTCAAAGGTGTTGGCGCGGCGGCGGCCCTCACCGGCGCGTCCGCCCGGCGCTACCTGGATGGTCGGCAGGGGAACGACGGGGGGCAGGACCATCAGCGGGAGGGAGGCCGGGTAGTGCAGAGTCACCGCGTAGAGGCCGAAAGGGTCCCCGCTCCGCAATTCGGTAGGGCCGAGGTTAAAGAGTCCACGCCGGGTACAGGCGGCTTCTTTGCGCCACCGGGTCGAGCTCCACCCGTCCACGCCGGTCGCCCGGCCACCCTGGTGGCCGGGCAAGGTGGAGTGATCAACCATCTCGACCCACAGAGCGGGGAGGCGGCTCTCGTTGGCGATGGTGAAACGCTCCGCCAGCCGGTCGCCGACCTGCGCCCAGCCGAAACGCATCTCGCGGGTGAGCCACAGGCCGCGCGCCAGCGACCTGGCCCACAGGTAGCCGAGCAGCCAGACCCCGCCCAGCCCGATCAACAAGATCAGCCAACCCCGGTAGGGCAGCAGCAGTTGGAGCACCAACAGCAGAGCAAGCAGGACAGGCAGGGACCGGGTTCTGAGGCGGATTCGAGGATCGGCGGCTGGTTTCATCGTTGTTTTTTCTTTTTCAACAGCCGCCCGGCCAGCGTATCGCCCTGCGCTGGCCCGTCACCCGCTGGCGCAGGGGCGGGAGCGGGAGGAGGCTCGACCGGCGCTGGTGGTGGTGGTGACGGCGGCACTGGCGCTGGCGCTGGCGGCACGGGAATCCGCTCCACCGGCCGCCGCTCACCGGCGCGGGACTTGGCCTCAAAGAGGCGGCTCACCGGCGAGGGTGGTTCGGCGGGGGGACGGGTTCGACGGCGCGGCAGCCGCGCGACTATCCAGGCCCACGCTTTGGCCCAATCGCGCCGGCCCAGCACCAGCCGGCGCACCCCCACGTCAAAGGGGAGCAGCAGCGTCGCCAGCCCCAGGAGATAGGGCCACAGGTCACGAGCCACGCCCGCCCCGCGCAGCGTGTGGGCAAAGGCCGCACCCGGCTCTTCCAGCGTCGTCCCGCCGCCCATCTCGGCCAGGTAGGCCAGATAGGCCGGGTCTCCTTCCAGGGCCGCGTACTCGGGCGAATAATCCCGCACCCAGCCGGTGGTCAGGGCCAGCGCCTCCTCTCCCGCCAGCGCACCGGTCAGCCGCATCACGTAAGCTCCCTCCTCCTGGGAGGTGAACGTGCCCTCGTAGCGGCCCGGCGCGGTCTGGACGAGTTTCACCAGCACCGGTGTGCCATCCGGCCCCACCAGGCTCACGCTGGCCTCCATCCCGTTGGCGAAATTTCCACTCTCGTCCACGGCGTCAACGGTGATGTGGGCCTCGTCCCCCGCCAACGATACGCTCATCTCCACCGGCGCGTCCGCCCGCTCGACAATAGTCCAGCGCACCGTCTGCGACCAAAAGCGGGAGAATCCGTCCCAGCCCACCCAGTTCTGCGCCCAGCGCCCGGTCGCGTCCGAGGTCCAGGCGACGGAGCGCCCCAGCCCGTACTGCCAGGCGGCCAGCAGTGGGTCGTCCTGGTGGGTGGAGAGGATCACGCGCCCGGCCGGCTTGGGCGTGGTGGCGACGTACCCGGCCAACTGCGGAACGCTTTCGATCCCGGTCAGGATGGGGCTGGCGGCGGTCTGGCGGGGGTAGAACGGCTCCTCGACGACGTAGGAGCGCATCGCCAGTTGGGTCTCCTCGGCAAAGATGACCGGCAGCGTGGCCGCCTGGTCGGTAAAGTGGTAGCGCCCGCCGCCCAGTTTGGCAATCTCTTCCAAAAAGTCCAGGTCAGACCCCGCTCCAATGGCGACGACGCTGAGGGTGATGTTCTGGGCGGCGATTTCTTGCTCGACCATCTCCCGCACCCCGTCCTGGTGCTCCGAGTCGGAGCCATCGGAGAGGAGGATAATGTGACGCACGGGGCGGGCCGAATCGTTCAGGTGGCGCAGCGCTTCTTGCAGGCTCTCGCGGACATAGATGCCGCCGCCCCCGGCCTGCAAGCGGGTTGCCTTGTCAATCACCTCGTCCCTCTGGCTGCCGGGCAGGGGGCCAATGACGTCGGCGGGGCGGTCGTCGAAGGCGATGACGGTGATCTCGTCCATGTCGTTTATCAACTCGGCGACGCGGGCAGCCGCCTCCCCGGCCAACCGAATTTTTTGTATCCCGTTTTCCTCCATCCCCATGCTGCCCGATTTATCTATCACGACGACGATGGACATGGGGGGGAAGCGTTGCTGGTCGTGGAGGGTCATCTCGACCGGGAGGGTTTCTTCCAGCGGGGTGTCGTACCAGCCGCCGACCCCGTAGGCGTGCGGCCCGCCAACCGCCACCAGCCCGCCGCCCAGGTCGCGGACGTAGGATTGAATCGCAGCCATCGCGCGCGGGGAGAGGGATTGGGCGGGCGTATCCACCAGCACGACCGCCCCGTACCCGGCCAGCGAGGCCGGATCGGAGGGAATCGCGCCGGGGGTGCGCTCATCCACGGTCAGCCCGGCGGCCCGCAGGGCAGTGACGAGCGCATCCCGGTCAGCGCCGCCCACGATCAGGACGCGCGGCGGCCCCTCGACCAGCGTAAAGGTGGAGAGGGCATTGTTCTGCGGGTAAACGTCGGCGGCGGGAGTCAGATAGGCGCGGAAGGAAGTAAACCCGGTCTCGCCGGCGGTGAGCGGAACGGCAAAGGTGTTGGGGCCAGGGTTGAGGTGTACCTGTTGTTGAGCCACGACCTTTCCCCCGCCCAGGATGGTCAACACGGCCTCGGTTGCCCGCGTGGCGCGGGCGGTGACGGAGATGCTGAATTCTTCTCCCTGGTGTGCCCGGTCAGGGGCGGCCAGGCTGGTGAGCCAGGCTTCTGTCCCCTCCGTTTGCAAGGGGGAGGTGAGCGGCACCACGTCCACCTGCACCCCCTGGGAGCGGGCCAACCGCACTGCCTGCTCCGCCTGGCCCAGCGTGGGGCGTCCGTCGGAGAGAATCACCATCCGGCGGGCGGATCCGGCGGGAAAGATGGCCGCGCCCAGCCGGATCGCCTTCGCCAGGTCGGTCTGGTTGGTGCGGGGGATGGAGGTGATCTGGCCCAACTCGCCCCCGCCCATCATTGGCCGCTCGACCAGCGCGTCATCGCCAAAGAGCACCAGCGCGGCCCGGTCCTCCGGCCCCATTTCGGCCAGCGCGTCCGCGACAAAAGCGAGCGCCCGCTCCTGCTCCGCTGCGGAGACGCTGTCGGAGACGTCCACCAGAAAGACGACGGCCAGTTCGCCCCCGCCGTGGACGGATTGTATCCCGGCCAGGCTGAGGAGGATGAGGAGCGCAATCAGGCAACGCAGCACGAGCGCGGCCCAAGCCCGCCCGCGCCCGTAGCGAACGGTGGGGCGGCCCAGGTAGGCAAAGTAGGCCAGGCCGACCAGCAGAAGCAAGAAGAAGGGTTGGGTAAAAGTCATGTCAGTTCAAAACAAGGTGACAAGGTGACGGGGAGACAAGGTGACCTGGTGACTTGGTGACTTGGTGACAAGGTGATGGGGTGACAAAGAGCATTGAAGTCAAGAACGTTGCAACAGCATCGCCTTGTCCCCCTGTCACCTTGTCTCCCTGTCACCTTGTCCCCTTGTCCCCTTGTCACCTTGTCACCTTGTCCCCCCATCCCCAATCACCCATTTTTCCGGTTGCCGGATCATCAACACCAGTTTCCCCAGTATATGGTCATACGTTTTGTAGATGGAGCGAGCGACCTCGGCATCCAAATACTCACATTTGACGGCAAATTCGAGCCAGGTCTGCGTCTCGGCTGCCTCAGCCTCAGAATCGTTGAGCCGGTAGACAAAAGACCCCCTGTAGCGCCGCCTCCGCCACGCTTCTGCAACGTTGGCGCACACCGAGCGCGACGAACGACGAATCTGGTCAGTCAGCGAATATCGCTCCTCACGCGGGAACTCTTTTGTCAGCTCAAAAATCTCCATCGCCGCCTCAAACGCTAACTTGTACACATCCAAATCCAAATGCGATTTTATCTTGCCCATTTTCACCTCCTTGTCCCCCTGTCACCCCGTCCCCCTATGATACACCCACCATTCTGCCACGAGCCCACCCCGCCCCGCCC
>CAYNVC010000123.1:0-7483 GCA_964400615.1 uncultured Anaerolineales bacterium
GGGCGGCACGTTTTCTCCGGCAATGATTATTACTATACCATCAGCGAAGACCTGGGTGTCTACCGGCCCGGCGCGGGCACACGGCGCACTCTGTTTTCCAACGGCGACCCCTCCGGCTACAACTTTGGCACTCATATGAACCCGCTCAGCCCGCTTCCCAGCCGTCACTTGTGGCGTTACGGCGGCACGGTGGCGATGGGTGGCGTGCCCGGCGCCAGCCCGCCCATCGTCGCCAACGGCATGGTCTATTACACCTCCTACAGTTGGCTCTACGCCGTCGGCCCGACCGACCACGGCTACGATCCCGCCACCAGTTTCTCCGCCCGCGACGCCCGACTGCACGAGTTGACCTATCCACGCCGCGCCGCGTCCACCGCGGACGAAATCAAGGCCGAGGTTGCCCGCCGCGTCGCCGACATCGTCGCCCTGGGGGTGGGAGCGCCGCCGCTGACCGCCCGCTGGGAGCAGACCGATAGGCCGATGCCCCATCACGAGTTCAATTTCGAGGTGTATGGCTTTGACGCCGATCTGGTGCGCGTTCTTGCGGAGGCGTATCCTTACCTCTCTGCCTCCCAGCAGACTCAATTGAAGGCTTATCTCGCCAGCTTTGTCGCCGCCACCCTGCTCGACTCGGATCACTATGCCTATCGTACACGCTGCATCCGCTTTGGGTATGCGGGCATCTATACCGGCGACGATTGCAATCTGGCCGGCGACGTCACGTCGCGCTGGTTGGAAAATAACCCCAACCTGGTCGCTCTCCGGCTGTACGGGCTGTGGGCCTACGCTGATGCCACCGGCGATTGGAGCAGCATCGAATCTCACTGGTCGCTCATCACGCAGCAGTTTCAAAAGTTTGTGGACGCCTACGACCCCGACCTCGGCTTTTGCTACTTTGCCGAGTGGCGCGTCAAACGGCTCAACCTCCCTGCCCAAATCGAGATGGCCCAGGCGGTGCGCGATATGGCCGCTCACCTGGGACACGCCACCACCCAATCCCAGGCCGCGACCCTGTTGGATCATCTCCTGGATACCCGCGTCGCCCTGGCCGGTTTCGTCCCCCATCTCTACGATACCGGCGCGCGGCAACCGGCCCACATCCGCCTCAACCCCGATGGAACCATCAACAACGGCGACATCATGCAGGGCAGTCCCTACAACAACGAGTTGATTCCCTACAGCGCCGAGTGGCGCAATCGAGATACCGACCCCAGCCAGGTCAATTGGTGGGATGGCAGCACCTACCGCGTGGATGCCGGGCTGGGGTTCATGCACTATCCGGCCCTCTCCGGCTACTTTCCGCTCTCCTCCGAGATGAATGCTCGTCTGCATAGTGACCTGCTCACAGAAACCGTCTACTATGTCAAATCATACGAGGTCAACAACCCCTGGTGGTGGATGACCGACCTGGCGCACCACACCACCGGCAGCGGCGAACATCTCTACCACAGCCCCACGCTGGCGTGGACGCTGTTCCAGGTCAAAGCCTGGGTGCTGCAAGAGGATTGGGACGTGCTGGCCCGTCAATTGCCGGAACCGGTCAGTTTCAACAGTCGTTACGACCTCTACCGGTTGCAAAACCTGGTCACGCTGTTGGCGCTGGCCCCCCAGATGGAGAAATCCGTGAGTGCGCCGTTTGCCGCTCAGGGAGATGTTTTGACCTATACCATATCTCTGGTGGGCAGCGGTGTCAGAGCTACTATCTCTGATACTGTTCCCCCCGGCACGGCCTATTTGCCCGCCAGCGCCCGGATCGAGCCGCAGACGGGCGTTCTGACCGCGACCGCCGACCGCGTCAATTGGAGCGGAGTGCTCACGGATGGCCGCTGCCTCAGACTGACCTTTGCCGTCACCGTTACTGTGGAGAACCCTTTTGCCATCACCAACCGGGCGGTCGTGGATAACGGCGCAGAAAACTGTGAACTGACCGCCGTCACCATAGCCAATCCGTTTCTCGTTTACCTGCCGATTGTTTTGAGAGGATGGTGATACTATGCGTCGCTTGTTTTTGCTGCTCTTGCTCACGAGTGTGATATTGCTCCCCGCTCCGGGACGCTCATCCGCCACTGCTCAGGGTGTGGCCGTGCGCCGGGCGAACGTCCCTTACTTTGACGGTGAAATTGCCTGGGCCGAGGCGGCCATATTTTGGTTGGGCCGGGTCGATCTTCCCGGCGCTGCCGGCCAGAACTATGGCGACGTGCGGCTGGCCTACACCGATTCCGAACTGGTCATCTATCTCAACGTCGAGGATTATTACCTCTGGTATTACCTGGACGGTATGTCCCCCGCCGACCCCGCCAGTTACGATGCTGTCGCTCTTTACCTGGACACCGCTCACGACCGGGCTACGTCCCCACAGCCGGACGATTATTTCTTTCTCAGCGGTCTGTGTCTTTACCAGTGCGGCGATGGCTCACTCTACCGCGCCGAATCGCGCGGGAGCGGCTCCGGTTGGGACGCGGCCTGGGCGGGCGCGTGGAGCGACAACAAGTTCGCTTCCTGGGTCGGCAACCCGCCCCACAACAACAACTCGAACACCTTTGATTATGGCTGGTGGGTTTACGTCCATCTTCCCTGGGAGACTCTGGGGCTGACCGGCCCACCGGCGGCAGGCACGGTGTGGGGGCTGGGGGTGACGCTCTACGACCGGGACGATAATCCCCCCGCCGGGGCCGTCGCCCCGCAGACCTGGCCGGAGAACCTGAATTCTGCCCGTCCCAATACCTGGGGGGAGATACGTTTTGGCCTGCCGACCTATACCCCACCGCAGGTTACGGCGGAGGGCAGCACGGTGATTCAGAGGGGACTGGGGCAGAGCGTCGTCGAGGATGCCTGGGTTGGCGGCGGGGGGACTTGCGGCGGTGGGCACGAGGGCGACCCCGAACACGACAACTATGGAGATAGCACCAGTCTCTTTGTCGAAAACCAGTCCCTCATTGCCGATTTTCCCTGTTTCAGCCGGAGCTTTCTCCGCTTTCACCTCGACCCCATCCCGCCGGGCAAGGTCATCATCTCTGCCAGCCTGACCCTTCACCAGTGGAGCAACGCGCGTGGGGATCTGGCGCAGCCTTCCCTCATCTGGCTGCTCAGCGTGGACGGCGGCTGGGGGGAGGACACGCTCACCTGGAACAATGCCCCGCTGGCGCGGCAAAATCTCTCGGCGACCTGGGTGAACGTCATTACGCCGGACAATAATCCCGGTTGGCCCGGCAATCCCTATTCCTGGGACGCCACCCAGGCCGTCGCCGAATCGTATGCCGCCGGCGAACCGCTCAACGTTGCGCTTTACACGGCGGACACCAACTTTCACAGCAGCAAATACCTCTCCTCGTCCGACGTGGCAGAGTGGAACGCAGTGGCCCGCCCGGCGTTGACCGTCGTTTGGGGACAGGAACCGCAGTTGCAGAAATTTGCCGCGACGGATTCCCCCTCCTGGCTCCGGCAGGGTGATACCCTCACCTACACGCTGCGGATGCCAGGCTCCGGCCACCCGCTGACCGTGACCGACGTGCTGCCCGCCGGGGTCAGCCACCCGCTCACCTACACGGCGAGTGATGGGGTTGTGACCTATGACCTCCTTGCCAGGCAGTTGACCTGGACGGGGACGCCGACCGTGGGCCTGGTGGTCACGCTCACCTGCCCGGTTACGGTGACGCGCAGCGGCCCGTATGCCATCCGCAACACGGCCCATTTGACCTCGTCCACGGGCGCTACGGCTACGGCGAGCGCCGTGGTCATAGTTGACCCGCTACGCTTGTTCCTGCCGTGTGTTCTGAGAGGAGCGAGCTGATGAAGCGCCGTTTTTTGCTCGCCTCCCTTTTACTCACCGGCGGCCTGGCCGTTCTGCTGTTGGTTGTGATGACCGTGCCCGCTTTCAAGTTCCGCGACCGCGTGCGCGGGCGCTTGCAGCAGGCCGGTGTTCTACCGCCGCCGCTGCCGCTCTATATCGCCCCCATCGCGCCGCCTGACCGCGTCACTGCCCGGCGGCTGGTCGTCGCTTCCCTCCGTGATGCAATGTCGCAGGGTGACTATGAGCAGGCGGCTATGTTGAACGCGACCCTTGGCCAGGAGGCGTTCCAACGCGCCTATCGCACCCTCAAAGCCTGGGAGACCGTGCGCGATCCTCGAACTGACCTGATCCCGCACGCCACATCTCCATTTTACAACGCCTGGGATAGCGAGGACGTCGCCGCCGACAATTTCCCGCATCTCCTCATCGCCAGCCTCTATCTCAGCCCGGATACCAAATCCGCCTGGCTCGACACCCTGGCGAGCGAGCGAGCAATCTGTGGCGGCCTGGCCTGCCGCGTAGACCTGGATAGCGGCGCTATCGTCGAGCAAGACCTGGACACGCGCATCTTTGGCACCTCCGAGTACGCCAAAGATGGCCTCCTGGCCGTCGCCGAACGGTTCGGCCCCGGCCCCTGGTTCGACCGTATGACCCAAGGGGTGGACGCAATTCTCGATTCGGCTGCCGTGGAGACAGAGGCCGGCCTGATTCCCTCGCGCGGCACCGAGGCCAACGGGGAGCTTTTGCAAGTTCTCTCCCGACTCTACTGGGCCAGTGGCGACGAGCGATACTTGCAAATGGCCGAACGCATCGCCGAGGCGTATCTGTTCCAGGTTTTTCCCAACAATCACGGCCTGCCGGCGGACTATTGGGATTTTCAATCTCAACGCCCCTTGCAGGAGGATAGCCGCTTCCGTCCTGGTGCGGAGAGCGCCGCCGCCAGCCGCCCCTTCCGTCTGGTTGACCACGGCGGCGAGATCATCCCCGGCCTGACCGAGCTTTACTTTTTGGAGCGCGTGCAGGGCCGCCCCCAGGCCGACCGCTACCGGGAGCCGTTGCAGCAGTTCCTGGATACCATCCTCGTCACCGGGCGTAGCGACGATGGACTGTGGTATAATAGCGTTGACGTCACCACCATGCAGCCCTTCGACGCTCACCTGGCCGACACCTGGGGCTATCTGCTCAACGGCTACCAGACTTTTGACCTGGCCGAGGGCACAGACCGGTATGCGGCCGAGATCGAGCGCACCATGCGGGCCGCAGCTGCCCAACACTCTATCCACTGGGAAGGGGACTGGCAGGATGGCTACGCCGACGCCCTCGAATCCATGCTTTACCTTCTCCCCTGGTTCGATATCCCCGAATGCCGCTACTGGGTGGACGATGAAATCGAGGTAATGTTCCTCAAGCAGCAGCCGGATGGTTTTGTGGAGAACTGGTACCTGGACGGCAACTTTGTCCGCACCGCCCTGATGTATGCCCGGTACAAGACCCAGGGCCTGATGCTCGACCCCTGGAGCGAGGCCGTCCGGGCCGGTGCGGCCCTCGACCGTGATAGCGGCACGCTTTACGTCTACCTGGCTGCCCAGGAGGATTGGCAGGGTGTGTTGCGCTTCGACACGCTGCGTCATCGTGACATCTGGAACTTGCCCACCGAGTACCCGCGCCTCAACGGTGCGCCAGAGTGGTACGTCGTCGAACCGGAGAACGTGTACCGCGTCACCAATTTGGTCTCTGGCGAGGTTGTGTCTTGTTCGGGACAGGATTTGATTGATGGTTTGCCCGTTACCCTGGGAGGGGAGTCGGGCAACACGCTGCGCCTGACCGTGGTGCAGTAAAGAGTATTATACGAGGAGGAAAAATGATGGATGACAAACACTTGGTTCACGAATCGCGGTGCTCCAATGGTCATACGAGGCCAGAAAAGGCTGGGGCATGGAAGATTGGTTATTGGGTCTTGGGAATCGGCTCCCTGTTCTGGCTGCTCGTGCGCAGCGGGACCAAACCGCGCCGCCTGACCTATCCCTGCCAGCGTGTCGCCGCCGCCAACAGTCTCGGTTTTCTGGCTTACCTGGCCTCGTTGCTGGGTTCCGCTGCTTTGCTGCGCCGTCTCAAGGTGGCCTTTACTCCCGCCCGGCTGGCCTTTTTCGTCCTCGGCCTGGCGCTGACGGTCGCTTTGCAGGGTAGCATCACCGGGCCGGTCGCGCCGATCCTGGCCGCCAGCCCCACACTCCCCGGCTGGACCTCGTCCACGGCGGTCTCGGATGTCTTTGTCATCACCAACGTTCCGGAACCACAGTACAGTCTTGATGGCGGCAGCATCCCGTCCGGTGCGAGCGCCGCCGAGGCCCTGCACGACGATGGCGTGGATTCACTCGTCACCCTGATGGAGGCCCACGGCGATTACTTTTACCAGACCAGCACGCACCCTGATGGCCTTTTCGGCCCGAACGACGTCGTGGTCATCAAAATCAACAACCAGTGGGACGGGCGCAACGGCACCAACTCGGACGTACTCAAAGGGGTGATTTACCGCTTGGTCAACCATCCCGACGTATTTACCGGCACGGTCATCGTCGCCGAAAATGCCCAGGGGTACAATGATGACTGGTATCACGAGTCCGGTTCAAATAAAAACAATTCCCAGTTTGAGAATCAATCCTACCAGGAAGTGGTCCAGGCGTTTGCCGGACAGGGATACCACGTCTGTATAGCCAACTGGGATAGCTTGCACGATCACATCGTGAGTGATTATGGCGGCATTGATAACGACGCCGGCTATGTCCTCGAAGACGCCGATAGTTCCACCACCGAACAGAACCACCGCCGGCTTTCATACCCCAAGTTCCACGTCAGTTGCAACGGCTCAAACCTGGCGATCAGTATGAAGCAGGGTATTTGGAACGGCTCCTCATTCGATAATACTCGTCTCAAGATGATCAATCTTCCCGTGCTCAAGCGGCACAACTCTGCCTGGGGCACCATCGCGGTCAAGAACTATCTTGGCTTTATCACCACCTACGACCCCGGCGGCCGCTGGGTCAGCCCCGGCTACAAACACTGTTGGCTGATGGGGCAGATGGACAACAGCGATACCTGCAACACCTACACCAACGAGTATGGTCTCATCGGACGGCAGATGGCCCGCATCCGCCGCGCCGACCTGAACATCGTGGACGCCATTTGGGTCAACTCGCGGGATAACGTCTACCATTATGACCACGCCCGGCGGCAGGACGTACTGCTTGCCAGCCGGGATCCATTTGCGGTGGATTATTATGCCTCGGATTATATCCTGGGGCCGTTGATCCAGACCTACGAGGCGGGCGCGGATTATACGCAGGCGATGGCGAGCACTCACAACGGCTGGTTCCGGCGCGGCTTGCTCGCCAACGTCGCTCGCCTGCGCACCGAGGGCATCACCGATACCATCAACATAGACGATAGTATGACGCGCCAGCAGGAACTAGATCAATTCAACGTTTACGTCTCTGATGCTGACGCCGTGACGCCTCCGCCGCATACGTTTGCTGATTCTTTCAAGCAAGTGAGCCAGATCGCCCTGACGGGTGGCGAGACGATCACCTACACTATTGTCGTCTACGAAGAAAGCACGGCCACGATGACGCTTACAGACACCATTCCAGCGCCTTGCACCTACGTTACTGGCAGCGTCGCCATTGAGCCGGCCTG
>CAYNVC010000124.1:0-6027 GCA_964400615.1 uncultured Anaerolineales bacterium
AGATAGAGGTTGCCCCGGACGCGCTGTCTGCTGGATAACGTGCCGGCCCGGTATGCGGTACAGGGATTGCTCAAACTGGCCGAGGGCCGGGATTTGACCCGGGGCGAGTTGTTTTCTCTCGATCTCGTCTCACGTGCTCAGACACGGCCTGCACGTTTGTTCATCGCGCTGCCGACTGCCAACGTCTTGTATCGCCTGGTTCGGCTATCGCGGTACGCGGACATTGTTCGGTTCTTTTTGGGTCGGGTTGAGGTTGTCTACCCTGCCCGCTATTTCGCTCGTTGGGCGCGTCGTTTGCGTGGTTATGGCTTTACCCGCGAGGATGCTGCTATTCTTGCTTTAGCCAGTTTTGGCACGGATAAAGATGCCGCTATACTCGGCTTGCACGTTGTCGCTACGTTGGATGCGCCGATGATTAACAATTGGGTGATTCAGCGCCATGTTATCCAGAAGCGTTTGGTGGCAATGCAGGCGGATATTCCAGAACCGTATCGTTATACATTTTTACCTCAGGTGCTCCGCCCCGAACAGGTAACATTTGTCCTGCGGGATGATTGGCTTTGAGCGAACTGTATACATTTTGTCAATCGGGATGTGATAATGCCAAACGAAACCTACGAACCCAAAATCATTGGCTTTCTCTGTAACTGGTGCAGCTACGCCGGCGCCGACCTGGCCGGGTCGGCCAGGTTAAAGTACCCGCCCAACCTCAAGATCATCCGCGTCCCCTGTTCCGGGCGCATCTCGCCCGACCTGGTCATCCGCACCTTCCGCGAGGGGGCGGATGGGGTGATGGTGCTGGGCTGCCACATCGGTGATTGCCATTACTCCACCGGCAACCACCGCACCGCTCGCCGTATGCCGGTGCTCCAGGCGCTTTTAGAGTTCACCGGCATCGAGCCGGAGCGTTTCCTGGTCAAATGGGTCGCTGCTTCCGAGGGAAATCTCTTTGCCGAGACGGTGCAGGATTTTACCGCCAAACTGCGCCAGCTTCCCCCGCTCGATCTGGGAATTCCCTGATGTCTGGTTTGGAGAGCGCCGATCTCGAACCCGTCAATCTCCAAATCACTGGTCTCGTGCTGGCCGGTGGGGCCAGCCGCAGGATGGGCCGCAACAAGGCTTTCCTGGAACTGGATGGCCGCCCGCTGATTCAACTCGTCGTCGAGCGGATGGCGAGCGTGTGCGCCGAGGTGCTCGTGGTGGCGGGCGACGCGCAACCCTACGCCGGGCTTGGCCTCCCGGTGGTGGAGGATCGTTTCCGGGGCGTGGGCGTGCTGGGAGGTTTGCACGCCGGGCTGGAGGCGGCCTCCCACGAACTGACCCTGGCCGTGGGCTGCGATATGCCCTTTCTCGACCCCGCCCTGCTGCGGGCCTTTGCCGGGTGGGCGGAGGGGTTCGACGTGGCGATTCTGCGGCGCGGCGAACAGGTCGAACCGCTTCACGCGGCTTACCGGCGCACCTGCCTCCCGGCGATGGAGGAGGCCATCCGCGCCCACCGGCGGCGCATCATCTCCTTCTTTCCCCGCGTCCACGTGCGCTACGTCACCCCGGCGGACGTGGCCTCCTTTGACCCCGGCCTGCGCTCCTTCCGCAACGTCAACACACCCCAGGAGTGGGAAGCGGCGCGGGCGGAATGGCAGCCGGGGTAAATCGTCTCGTCGCGCCGTTTGAGTCATACGCAGTCATGTGCTATAATAGCCCCCGTCCTGCCGGTAGCTCGATCTGTAAATCTTGCGTATACGTGTTTGGGGAGGGTTGGAGTGAAGCGCACAAGTTGGATCGTATTGATCATTTTAACCTTGCTTGGTCTGCCGTCAGTCCCCGTTGCTGCCCAGAGCGCTTCTCCGACGATGCACGTCACAGTTGGGTTTGACGGTTACTGTCACGATAGCGGCTGGTGTCCGGTGTACGTCGTCATCTCGAACGAAGGGGCGGACATCGTGGGGGATCTGCGCATTGTCACCGACTCGGATGGTGAAATGTATGCCCGTCAGGTCACGCTGCCGGCCCACTCGCGCAAGGGGTACTTGATGTATATCCCTGCCGATAGCTCTCTCACCAGCGTGGTAGTGCAGCTGTACGCCGGAGAGAAAAAACTTGGTTCGCGGCAGGGCGCGGTATTCTGGCTGGACGAGCGGAGCCGGCTTTATGGCGTCGCCAGCGACGACCCCTCCGCGCTCAACTTTTTGAGCGACGTCGCCCCACTCGGCGGGGATGCAAAGGTGGCTCATTTGAATCTGGAGGCGCTGCCCGGCGACCCGTTGGGGTGGGAGGGGCTGGACGTACTGGTGCTGAACGACGTGGATACCACCGTTCTCGACAGCGATCAACGGCAGGCACTAGAGACCTGGGTGGTGCACGGCGGGCTCTTGATCGTGGGTGGTGGGGCGGGCGCGGCCCGCACCGCCGCCGGAGTCGCTGACCTGCTCCCGGTGACACTGGGTGGCACTCGCACGGTGGATGACCTGAGATTGTTGGGCGAGTCTGCGGATACCCGGGTTGCCACTGGCCCCTTTGCTGTGGCCGAGGCTACTTTGCGAGATGGGGAGGTGTTGATCGAGCAGGACGGCCTCATTCTGCTGGCCCGCCGCGCTTGTGGAGATGGCTATGTGGATTTTGTGGCTTTTGACGCCGGTCTGAATCCGTTCGTGCGTTGGGATGACAACTCGCGCGTGTGGGGAGGCATCATCGGGGAACAGGTGGTGGGGCCGCGCGGTCTGCCCGTGCGCGACGTGGGAGACGCCCGCGACGCCATTTCCTCTATCCCCGGCCTGCGTGCCCCTTCCACGTGGCAAGTTTTGGCCTTTATGCTCGTCTACACTTTGCTCATCGGCCCGATCAACTATGTCGTGCTGCGTAAGCTGGACCGGCGGGAATTGGCCTGGTTGACCATCCCGGTGTTGATCGCCAGTTTTACCGGCTGCGCCTACCTGACCGGTTTCCAAATCAGGGGGAGGTGGGTGATCGTCCACCGGTTGGCGGGGGTGTACGTCCCGCCGGGCGCGGAGATTGGGCGCGTCGAGCAGGTGGTCGGCGTCTTTTCGCCCCAGCGCGCACGTTACGACCTGCTGGCACTGGGCGCGGAGGTGCGTGAAATGCCGTATTATTATAGCTCTGCAGCCTCGCCGCCGCTGCACCTTTGGGAGGAAGCCGATGGAGTGCGCGTCTCTGACCTGCGTGTGAATGTGGGAGAGGTGCAATCCTTTCTCGCCGAGGGATACGTGGACGTCCCGGCTGTTGGCGCCGACCTGCGCTTGATCGGCAGCTATGCCGGTGCGTTGAGAATAGAAGGAACGGTGCACAACTCGAGCTTGCCGTTGCAGGACGCTGTTTTCCTGGTGGGCACTCGGACGCAGGAATTGGGGGACCTCGAACCGGGCCAGGATGTTCCCGTTTCACTCGTCTTGTCCGGCGGTTCACCTTCCTACTATGATTTGTTGACTGATCTTGCAGGAAGGGGGGCAAGTTGGGATGATCCGCTGTTGTACCGGCGGCGCGGATTCTTGCAGGCGCTTTTTTCTGGTGGCTCGGGCCGGATGGGCGAATTGTCGCAAGTGTATCTGGTGGGGTGGCTGGACGATGGCCCCGCCTTGCCGGTTCAGGTGGTTGATCGCTCCTCTTCTACCAGATCACTGACTTTCTGTGCCTATCGGCTGCCGATGCCCCAGATCGAAGGCGGGACGGATGTCACGGTTGGGCCTGATCTGATCGTGCGTCGTGTGGATAACAGCGCTGGGTATATGTATGAGCAGTCAGTCAACGGCTACCATTTTGATGCCGGCGCTGAGGCCGAGATCAGCTTTACCGTGTACCCGTGGGTGCAGGTGACTCGTGTGGACGATTTGATAATTGACATGCGGGCTGCCGGCGACGAATCTTACCCGCCGACCCTGGCGCTGTGGAATTGGGAAAGTGGCGCGTGGGACGAGCTCGATTTTAACTGGGGGCGGCATTCGATCCCCGCGGCTGAGAATTACGTCCTGTCTCCGGGCCACGTGCTCCTGCGTGTGACCGCAAACCCGGATTGGTCGGTCGATTTATCCAGCCTGACTATCACGATCAAGGGGCAGAACTGAGATGGCGACAATTATCGAAACCAGGGGCCTGGTCAAACAGTACGGCAAGTTAAAGGCGCTCAAGGGACTGGATTTGACGGTCGAAGAGGGCGCGATCTTTGGCTTTGTCGGGCCGAACGGGGCCGGCAAGACGACGACGATGCGTATCCTGGCGACCCTTTTGCGCCCGACCGCCGGCGCGGCCTGGGTGGCAGGTCACTCGGTCTCCAAAGAGCGGCGGGCTGTGCGGCGGGCCATCGGCTATATGCCGGATTTCTTTGGTGTCTATGGCGACATGAAAGTGTGGGAGTACCTGGATTTTTTCGCCGCCTGCTACGAAATCCCCGCTGCGACGCGCCGCCAGTTGACCGGCGACTTGCTGGAACTGGTCGACCTCTCTCACCGCCGTGACGATTACGTGGATGCGCTCTCGCGGGGGATGAAGCAACGTCTCTGCCTGGCCCGTTCGCTGGCTCACGATCCCCAGGTGTTGATTCTGGATGAGCCGGCCTCCGGCCTGGACCCGCGTGCGCGAGTCGAGATCCGCGAGCTACTGCGCGAGTTGCAGGCGATGGGCAAGACGATATTCGTCTCTTCCCACATCCTCTCCGAGATTGGCGAGGTCTGCACTCACATTGGAATCATCGAGGCGGGGCAACTCGTGGCCTCCGGCACATTGGAGGAGGTGCGCCGCCTCATTCGTGCCCAACGAGTGGTCAAGATTGGGCTGACGGGCCAGGTGGAGGGGGCGCAGGCGTGGCTGGCCTCCCGCCCGGACGTGGCGAACGTCGAACCGGCCCTGGATAACGGTGGAGATTTGCAGGTGGCTTTTGCCGGGGACGACGATGCTCTGGTGCGCCTGTTGAGCCAGATGGTGGGGGCGGGGTTTCCGGTGGTGAGGTTCCACGAGGAAGCCGGCGACCTGGAGGACGTGTTTATGCGTCTGACCCACGGCGTCGTTTCGTGAGAAGGTAGCAAGTGATGGCACGCTGGCGTTCTGCGCTCGACCATCCCATTCTCTGGCTGGAATTGCGCCGCATCCGCCGCCGGCGCTGGTGGCCGGGGCGTCGTTTTTTCCTGTTCTACCCTGTGCTGCTGGGCACTTCTTTGGGCTATGGTGTGGCACTGGCTTTGAACGACTCGCTGGCGACCCGGACGCTGGCTCTGGCGACGGGCTTGCCACTGGTGTGTGCGGTGAGTGCGGTCGCCTGGCTTTTGAGCCTGCTCCTGCCGTGGATCGCGCCCGTGCTCACCGGGATGGCGATTGCCCGCGAGCGCGAGATGGGCACGTTCGATCTGCTGCGGGCCACTCTGCTGACCGAGCGCTCGATTGTGTTGGGCAAACTGGCCGGAGCTATGGCGCAGCTAGGGCCGGCTATCCTCGTCATGGCACTGTTGACCCCGTTTCAGCTCGCCCTGACGAGCACAGGTGTTTGGGCGGGGCAGATCATGGGTGGGTCAGAGCTGGGTGTGAAGTGGGTTGGGGCGTTGTTGCTGATGGTGGTGGCGGGGTGGTTCAAGCCCTGGGCAAGTCTGGTGTTCGGCGCGGCCCTGGGGATATTCGTCTCGGCGCTATCTCGCACGTCGAGCGCGGCCATTGCTGCCACTTTGGGCACACTTATTGTGGTGCGGGTGGCGTTGGGGTTCGCGGGATCGGTATTGATCTCTGTGTTGCCCTTCTCGTTCAGATCGCCGGAGATGGTTTTGTTGTCGCCGGGGTTGGTTTCGCTGGCGACTGTGCTGATCGAGGGCGTGGGCGCTGTGCTGGCGGTGTGGGCGGCTATCTGGTGGCTCAAATACAGATGAGGGAGAATGCGATGGGTGGGGAGAGACGTTTTTTTGCGCTCAATCGGGCGTTGATTCTGTTGGCGGTGGCCTCGATTTTGGCCGGGTTGTATTTCGACCAGTGGTCTATTGTGTTGCGTAACGCTATCCTGCTCTGATACTCTTGCATTGGCCTCGGGTAGGCCTC
>CAYNVC010000124.1:6127-7467 GCA_964400615.1 uncultured Anaerolineales bacterium
GGCAAGTTGGCAACTTGCCCTACGGTGTTGCCAGTTTTAGCTTGAGGAATGTCCAGGGTGCTCCCAGCCCGACCCACAACCCCAGCAGCGCGTAACGCACAAAGCGCAAACTGGCGTAAAACGGTTCACCGGCGCGGGGAAAAATGGCGCTGAGGCCCACGTAGAGGACGCCTACCCCTGCCATCCCAACCAGAAAGCGGACGGCTACCTGCCAGGCCGGGCCGGAGGTGCTGAAACGAGTCGTCTGGTTGAGCAGCGCGAATCCCACGCCCGTGCCCATCAATACCGCCATCGGGCTGATCGTGTCTGGGGTGGGGTGCAATAGTACCAACGCCAGCGGTACAATCACGCCCAGTGCCAGTTGCACGGTCAGCCCGGTCTCCTTCAGCCAATCCTCGACGCGCGGCTGCAACGCCAGATAGATCCCCAAAAAGAGCGCGCCGACTGTCCACCCGCCCAGCACGTCGGTGGGAAAGTGCACCCCCAGGTAAATGCGGGAAAAGCCGATCAGCCCCATCAGCAGGATGGCGGCAGTCCACACCCACGCCTTGTGGAGGTGTGCCGCGATGATGCCCCACACGACGACCGCAGATTGAGAATGTCCGCTCGGCATTCCGTACCCGCTGGCCTCGTGCAGCCTGACCGCCGGATCGAGCACAAAGGGGCGGGGTTGGGCAAACAGGTCTTTGAGGCAGGCGTTGGTGTATGCCGAAAGGAGAAATGCCAGAGCTATACGCATTCCTATTGCTATGTCCACACACCACAGGAGCAGGGGCAGGAGGATGAGAAAGAACTTTTCCTCGCCCATGAACGTGATGGCCGCGAAAATAGCGTCGAGCGCCGGGCCGTGCGCGAGTTGGATGGTGTGGATAAAGCCAATCCCCCATTGCCAGATTGCATCCATCGCTACCTCCTCCCTGGCTACCGGTCCTCGAATTTCGGCGTCCGCTTGGCGAGAAAGGCGTCTATTCCCTCGTGTGGATCGTGCCACTCGTGCAGGGCCACAAACTGCCTCGCTTCGACGGTCAGCCCCTCCTCGAGCGAGAGTTCCAGCCCCTCCGAGATGGCCCGCAACGCGGCGGCGACGGGGAATTTGGACTTGGAGGCAAGCTCGCGGGCCAACTTTTGTGCCTCGTCGAGCACTGCCTCGTGCTCCACTACTTTGTTGACCAGCCCAATCCGGTACGCCTCCTCGGCGCTGATCGTAGCGCCGCTGAGGATCAACTCGATTGCCTTGCCCTTGTTTGTGAGCCGGGCCAGCCGCTGCGTGCCGCCCCAACCGGGAATGATGCCCAGGTTGATCTCGGGCTGCCCCAGGCGGGCGCGGTCGGAGCAGATGC
>CAYNVC010000125.1:0-7444 GCA_964400615.1 uncultured Anaerolineales bacterium
CCGCCCGGAACAGCCGCAGCGCTTCCTGGTAACTCTCCAGCGCCGCCTCGTTTTCAGCCTTAAAGCGTTGCACATCCCCGATGGCCTTCCGGGTGTTCGCTTCCCCCAGCCGGTCGCCGACCGCCCGGAACAGCCGCAGCGCTTCCTGGTAACTCTCCAGCGCCGCCTCGTTTTCGTATCGCCAACGATGCCACTGACCGCGCCAAAAAGTTACCTCGGCCTTGTGCTGGGGAGTGGGGCGTTGTTCTGGGCGCTCGGCCACGTCCAGCAAGGCGGCCCACTGTGCCCAATTTTGGTGGAGATAGGCTCGATGCACAGCTTTATACCAGTCTTGCGGCGCTTCGCCATCGCCCGCCATCAACCGATGGTACAGTGTTTCTATCGAATCATCCTGTTCGGCAAAATATGATGCCGCACGAGTATGAAATTCCCGGTAAGCGGTTGGTTTGTGAGTCCGCAAGTAGGCGTTTTGCACCTGGCGCAGTAAATCGTGGCAGGCCAGCCCTTCCCCCACACGGGCCGGAGCCACAAAGCTGTAGCGCCGTAATTGCTCATAAGTGTCGTCGTCAAGCGCCGGAACGGTTTCCGGCAACGTGTGGGCCAGAATGTCCTGATTGAACCGCCTCAACAGTGTTCCCCAGCGCACTACTGCTTTTAGCGGTGGAGCAAGCCGCTCCAGTATCCGGACGGTCAACCACGAGACGGCCTCCTCATGCCCGGACAGGGCAGGAATATCCTCGATGGCAATCGGCAAGCCGCTTTTGAGCGCATCTTGCCACAAGTTGCCCGCCATTTCTGTAATCAGCGGGTGTCCGTAAGCCAGACGTTGAAAAACGGCGCTCCGCCAGGCAGAGTCGGTTACACCCAGGTTGGTCAGCAATCTATCGCTATCCTGCGCCGAGAACGGCCCTAAATCTTGTTGTTCACGATTGCGCCGGGGAATACCGGTCAATCTGTTTCGCCCGGCCGCAATCACGCGCAAGCCGGGGAGCCGGTCAGTAGCAGTTTTTAGCCATTGCCACAGCCAGCCGCTAAAGGCCTTGTCGCCGGCCTGTTCCAGTAATTCACAGGTATCGAAAAAAAGAGCGATACCGGCAGAGTAGTAGGTCTGTTCCAGCGCATCCAGTAATCCGCCGGCGGTTTGACGTCTGGCCCGTTTGTCGGCCTGCCTTAGCGCAACGGCAACATCCAGGTTGGCAGTAATGGGGCTTTGGCTAATCTGTCCCCCTTCCACGGCGCCCTGCGTTATGTTTACCTGCAACGATTGTTTGATAGGCCGGAATCGGCCCTCCGCTTTTTCAAAAGCCGTGACATACGCCGGGTGGTGGTGCAGGTCTAGTTGGGTCGCTAACTCCAACAGCAGAGAGCGCCACTCTGTACGCAACGGCAGGCCGGTATCGCCTTCGAAATCTATCAAGGCGTGGGGCATTTGTTGCGGTTTGCATCGAGTTTCAATCAAAAAGTCAACGAGCGTGCTTTTCCCCACGCCGCTTAGGCCGTCAAATGCCAGGAAATGGGGTAAAGAACGCCCCGCATCCCAGAGCGCATCAAATGCGGCAATCGCGCCATCCCGGTCGGTAAAGTGTTGCAGACGAAAGGGAAGCTGAGAATTAGCCGAGTTTGATTGGGCTGTCATCAATACGGCTTCTTTTCCCGTTAGAGTGTTGCTTGATTTGTGCGTTACTTTGCCCCGGCGCACTGATGCCTGATTCACGGATAACGCCGCCTCCACTAGCCTCCTGGGAAACCTCGACCCGGCTGGTTGGCCCCTTAGCTTTGGAGGGCTTTTCATCTGGTTTGCGCTTCATTGTGGCTTCCAGTGGGCCGGCCTTGGCCTTGATTTCTTTAACCTTGAATCCCGCTTTGTAGAGTAACCACGCAATGATAGCCACGACGATGACGATGATGCCCACAACGATTGATACAACGGCGACAGAATTCATAACAGCACCTCCCCAGGAAACAATTCGTTTGGTCACTAGCGGTTTTTCAATTACTGGACACTGGCGTTTTTGTTCCCAGTGACGGCTTTTGCTGTCCAAAAGGCTCAAAAGCGGCTAAAGCCGCTACTACGAACTCCCATATCTAGTGATTTTATTGTCGCCCGCCTCCCCCTGATCTATGTGCGTGGCCCGCGAACGAACGCACGGCCTCGCATCCGCTCCCACCAACCGCGCCTCTTTTCCGGCGGGGCGTCCTCGTCCACGTACAACTCGGCAGCGGCGGCGTGCCACGCGGCCTTTTCGTCCGTCCGCCCGCCGCGCCCGGCCACGGGATGGATCAGAATTCCCTCGGCGGTGGATTCCAGCCGCACCCGGTCGCCGACGCCAAACTCGGCCAGGTAAGAGTGCGGAATCTGCAACCGCCCTGCCGCGTCCACCACGATCAGCGGCGATTCTTGCGTGTGGTGGGGGATGGGCGATTTGTGATTCTCCCCTCGTTCGGCGCGGATGTGCTCGGTGCTCGTCCGCCCGTCGCGGATGGCGATCACGCGCCGGGCGCGGGCCGAGACGCCGGGGTCGTGGGTGACGATGACGATGGTCAGCCCCAGGTCCTCGTTGATGCGCTGGAAGGTGTCCAGGATACGCTGCGCCATCGAGGTGTTCAATTCGCCGGTCGGCTCGTCGGCCAGGAGCAGGCGCGGTTTGTTCGCCAGGGCGACGGCAATGGCGACCCGCTGCTGTTCGCCGCCGGATAGCGCCCCCAGGCGGTGGCGGCGGCGCTGGGTCAGCTCGACCTCTTCCAGCAGCCATTCCACCCGTCTGGCCCGCTCGGCTCCGTCCACCCCGGCGATGATCATCGGCAGTTCGACGTTTTGCTCCGCGCTCAGGTAGGGGATCAGGTTGCGGGCGGGCTGCTGCCAGACAAAGCCGACCTCCTCGCGCCGGTAGCGGTCCAACTCGCCCCCCTTGAGTTTGAGCAGGTTGCGCCCGTCCACGCTCACCCGGCCCGCCGAAGGGTGGGCCAGGCCGCCCAGGATGTTCATCAGCGTGCTCTTGCCGGAGCCGGAGGGGCCGATCAGCGCCAGCAGTTCACCCTCCTCCACGGTCAGGTCAAGCCCCTGCAAGGCCACGACCTCCAGGTCGGCGATGGTATAGATTTTAACCAGGTTTTCGCAGGTAATAAAGGGCGGGGCGTTGTTGTCCATTGGCTCAGGGGGCGACGACGATCTGCCCCTCCTCCAATCCTTCCAGTATTTCGACCCGCTCCTGGCCGATCACGCCCAGTTTCACGTCCACCCGTCTTCGCTCCTCCCCATCGCGCACGATGACAAAGCGCCGGCCCTCGTAGACGCGGATCGCCTGGGGCGGCAGCCAGAGGACGCCGCGCCGCTCCTGGACGATGACGCGCACCTTGACCAGATCATCCAGCACCAGACCGGCCTCCCGGATATTCTGCACCTGGACGTGGACGTTGGGGTCGCGGTCTTCGACCGGGCCGGTGTTGCGCGGCAGGGCCGTCACCTGGCCCGGCAACAACTCGCCGGGTGCGTCGTTCCGCTCGATTTCACACGCCATACCCACCGACATAGCCAGCAGGTCGCGGTCGCCCGGCTTGCCGGTGATCTCTAACCCCTCGCCGGCGGCGATTGTGACCACCGGACGGAATGCGGTGGCTTCGCTACCCTCGCTGATGGAGAGGGAGAGCAGCCGGCCAGCGAACGGGGCGACGATGCGGGCGCGATCCACCTGGGCCTGCAACCCGTCCACGGCCAACTGCGCCGATTGCACGGTCTGGGTCAGCGCCGGGTCGACGCCGACCTGCAACCAATCCAGCTCGAGCTGCGCCCGCTCGACCGCGCCGCGCAGCAGCGAGACCTGGTAATCGTGGGCTTTGAGTTGGCCGGTCGCCTGGTCGTAGGCGGCCTGGGCCTCCTCGTAACCCCACCGGGCATCTTGCAGCCAGGACTGGTACCCTTTGAGCGAATCAGGCCCCTCCCAGGGGCGGTTTTGCGCCTTGTCGTATTCCTCCTGCGCCTCCGCCAGCGCCGCCTGCGCCCGCTCCAGGTTGACCCGGGCCATCGTCACGTCCGGCTGCGGCGACAGGGCGATCTCTTGCGCCAGTTCCAGTTTGACCGCCTCCAGGTCGAGTTCTGCCAGCTTGAGCGAACGCTCGTGGCCGCGCAGTTCCACGTCGAGCGTGTTCTGTGCAGCCTCGAGTGAGACCTGGGCCACCTCCAACTCGTTGAGCAGGGCCTCGATGTCCAACTCGGCGATGACGTCCCCCGCCGAAACCTCCTGGTTGCGCGAGACGTAGACGCGGGCCACGCGGCCAGCGGTCTCAAAGTAGAGAGATGCCATTTCGACCGGGGTGACGTGGGCACTGAACTCGACTGTGCCTATCACGTCGCCGCGCTGGACGGTGTACTCCTGGCTTTCGGGCACGGGCGGGGTAGGGACGAAGGTGGGGGTTGGTTCCGCGCCGCCGTTTGCGCCCCGGCAACCGACGAGGGTCAGCAGGAATACGAGGATTGTGATTGAGTAAGTGGTCTTTTTTGCCATAAGCTATTCTTTCACCCCCGCAACGCAGCGCCGACCTCCCGCTCCAACCGGCGCACGATCTTGTTGCGCAGTTTGGCGACCTCTTTGTCGGTCAGTGTGCGGTTGTCAGCCTGATAAGTGAGGCGGTAGGCCAGGCTCTTTTTGCCGGCCCCTAGCTGCTCTCCCCGGTAGACATCGAAAAGCACGACCGAGCGCACGAGCGCCCGGCCCGTCTGGGCGATCAGGTCGCGCACCTGCACCGCCGGCACGTCCTCGTCCACCACCAGCGCCAGGTCTTCGTAGACCGGCGGATGCTCGGAGAGCGAGACTGCCGCACGCGGCGCGCCCCACTCCGCCAGCAACTCGTCCAGGTCGAACTCGAGCGCGCAGACCGGTTGCCCCGGCAGGTCGAACGACTCGCGCACCCCTGGGTGCAGCTCCCCCATCACGCCCACCACGCGCTCCCCGACGCGCACCTGGGCGCAGCGGCCCGGGTGGAAAGTCGGGTTGTCGCCCGGCTCGAACGTCCCCTCCAACCCCAGCCGCTCCAACAACGTCTCCGCCACTCCCTTGAGGTCGTAAAAGCCGACCGGGGCGCGATCCTGCCCCGCCAGCCAGGAACGTTCCTCGCGCGGGCCGGTCATCACCACCCCCAGGCGACGCGGCTCGTCCGGCAACTTCTCCCCTGCCGCCGGCAGGTAAACGGCGCCGATCTCGAAAATGGACACGCGGTCGAGAAAGCGCAGGTTTTCGCGGACGGTGCGGAACAGAGAGGGCAGCAGGCTCTGGCGCAGATAGGCCCGTTCGGCGGAGAGGGGATTGCGCAGCCGCAGATAGTTGGCGGCCGGTTTCCCCTGCGGCCAGAGATGCCCCTCCTCCTCCACGTCCACCATCGAGTAGGTGATGACCTCGTCCAGCCCGCAGCCGACCAGGACGTCGCGCACGCGCTCGGCCCCTTCCAGGCGCGGATTGGCCCGCTGCGGCGGCAACTCGTCCCGTATCAACGTCGTCGGAAAGCGGTCGTACCCCCAGACGCGCCCCACCTCCTCGACCAGGTCTATGGGCTGTGTGACGTCCAGGCGGTGGGAGGGAGGAGTAATTTGGAGGTTGGAAGTTTGCTCGACTCGAAACTCGAGTGCGGTGAGGATGCGCACCATCTCGGCGGTTGGTATCTCGATGCCCAGGATGCGGTTGGCGTAGGCCGGGTCGAACTCGATTGTCGGCTGCGGTCTCTGGCCGGGGTACAGGTCGCCGATGACCGGGACGACGCTACCGCCGCCCAGTTCCGCCATCAGATGAGCCGCCCGCGCCGCTGCTTTGACCGTCAGTTCCGGGTCTACGCGCCGCCCGAACCGCTGGCTGGCCTCGCTCGTCAGTCCCAGCAGGCGGGAGGTGCGGCGGATGTTGAGGAAATCGAAATTGGCCGCTTCCAGGAGAATGTCGGTCGTCTCCTCCGTCACCTCGCTATCCAGCCCGCCCATCACGCCGGCCACGGCCACCGGCCCGCCGCCGTCGGTGATCAGCAGCACTTCCGCGTCGAACGTGCGCGGGGTCCCGTCGAGCGTCGTCATCTGCTCGCCGGGCCGGGCGCGGCGGACGACGATGGCGGGGCGCTCCTCGCCCGGTCTGGCCCGCAGGACGTGATAGTCGAAAGCGTGCAACGGCTGGCCCAGCTCCAGCATCACATAGTTGGTCACGTCCACGATGTTGTTGATGGGCCGCATCCCGGCGCGGAGCAGCCGCTGTTGCATCCAAAACGGTGAAGGCCCCACCTGGACGCCCTGGATGAAAGCCACCGAATAGCGCGGGCACAGGTCGGGGGCGGTAATTTCCAGCGTCAGGAAATCGGGCGCGGGGGTCAGTTTGGCCTCCAGGACCTGGATCGCGTCCCGCTTTAGCTCCACGCCCAGCAGCGCGGCCACCTCGCGGGCGATGCCAAAGACCGATTCCAGGTGTCCAAACGGCCCCTTGATGTCTAGCTCCAACACGGCGTCACCCATATAATCGGCCAGCGGCGTGCCGACCGGCGCGTCGGCGGGCAGGTAGATGATGTCCACCTGCTCGTCGGAGAGGCCCAGCTCTTTCTCCGAGCAGACCATAGCCCGCGAGGGGACGCCGCGAATTTTGGTCTTTTTCAGTTTGATCAGCTTTTGCCCCTCGGCGTGGCCGTCGTAGAGGCGTGCCCCTTCCAGCGCAAAGGCGACTTTGAGATGCAGGCCGTCCTGCCCGCGCATATCCAGCAGGCTGGGCGCTCCGGTGACGACGATCTCGGTCGCCGGGCCGCCGTACTCGACCTCGACCAGCACCAGCCGGTCGGCGTTGGGATGGGGCCGCACGGTGCGCACCTCGCCCACGAGGATTTTATCCGGTGCCCAGGGCAGCACGGCCCCCGGCCGGCCGACGTATTCGATTTTCTCCACCTCCAACCCGGCCAGGGTCATCCGCTCGGCCAGTTTGGGGACGGGGAGGGTAATGTTGACGTAATCTTGGAGCCAGGATAGGGGTACTCGCATTTTCTTATCCCCACTTTAGAACTGCCTCAGGAACCGCAAATCGTTCCCGTGGAACAAACGAATGTCATCAATGTTATACTTGAGCATTGCCGGGCGCTCGACTCCCAGCCCAAAGGCAAAGCCGCTCCACGCGGCGGGATCGTAGCCGCCGTTTTGCAGCACGACCGGGTGAACCATCCCCGCCCCGCCTACCTCCAGCCAGCCCGAGTATTTGCAGACCCGGCAGCCCGCGCCGCCACAGAGGATACAGTCCATGTCCGCCTCGATGGAAGGCTCGGTAAAGGGAAAATAGGAACCCCGGATGCGAATCTTGCGATCCGGGCCATAAAAGCGACGGGCGAACTCGGTCAGTGTGCCGATCAGGTCGGTCATCGTGATAGAGTGCCCCACCGCCAGCCCTTCTACCTGGTAGAACTGGTGCTCGGAGCGGGCCGAGACCTGCTCGTAGCG
>CAYNVC010000126.1:0-7442 GCA_964400615.1 uncultured Anaerolineales bacterium
CGAGGAGCAGTTGGAAGGGCGAATCGCCGTGATTCTCGACGGCGGCCCCTGTCCAGGAGGCATCCCCTCCACCCTTTTGGATTGCACGATCTGGCCGCCCACGTTGCTGCGCCGGGGGGCGGTCTCGATAGAAAAACTGCGGGCGGCAGTCGGCTCCATCGGGGTTCCAGAATGAAATTTCGTCTTTCCCGTCTGTTGCCCGTGGGCCTGTTTCTGCTCGCTTTTGGCCTCTACGCCGCCACCTCGGCCCCGGCCACGCTCTTTGGCGATCCCTCCGAGTACCAGTTCATCCCCGCCATCGCCGGGATAGCCCATCCGCCCGGCTATGCCTTTTACACCCTGTTGGCGAAACTGTGGCAGACCGTCGTTCCGGTGGGCAGCATCGCCTTCCGCACCAACCTGCTGGCGGCGGCGGTGGGAGCGTGGGCCGTCACCGCCGTCTACCTCGTCACCTCCGAGCTGACGTCCGGCGTCTCCCGTTTCACCATTCCCGCCTCGCTCTTTGCCGCCCTGAGCCTGGCCGCCGCCGCCGACCTGTGGCAGCACTCGATTCACGCCAATGCTCACATCGTCAGCGCCGCGCTGGCCGTCACCCACCTCTGGCTGCTCATCCGCTGGCAGCGCACCGGGCGCGACCGCTGGCTGGCCGCCTTTGCCGTCACGCTGGGCTGGGCCGCCGCCCATCACCCGGTCACGTTGATGGGAGTCCCGGCCTATGGCCTCTTTATCCTGGCCGTGCGCCCCCGCATCCTGCGCCGCTGGCGGGTTTTGCTGTTGGTGGCCGTATGCCTGCTGCTGGGGCTGCTTCCCCTGCTCTACTACCCGTTGCGCAGCCCCAGCGCCCCCTTTGGCCCCACCGATATGCGCACCTGGGAGGGATTTTGGGGCCACATCACCGCCAGAGGGTTGCGGGTCAACCTTTTCCACTTTGGCCTGGCCGACCAACTCGACCGGGCGCTGGTCTTTTGGTCGCTCCTGCGGCTCCAATTCCCCCTGGCGACCGTTGCCTTTATCGCCGCCGGGCTGTTGTGGCTCATCCGCCGCGCACCCAAACCGGCCCTGCTCATCCTGACCTTTCTCGCCACCCATCTGCTGTTCACGCTCAACACCGTCCAGGACGTGATGGCCTACCTGCTCCTCCCGTTTACCGCGCTGACCGTCGCAGCCGGACTCGGCGCTCTGTTCCTGTTCGATCTCCTTGCCCGCCATTCGCCACTCGCCATTCGCCATTCGCCCATTCGCCCATTCACCATTCGCCATTCGCCATTCGCCTATTCGCTATTCGCCATTCTTCTTCTCCTTCCTTTCTACCGCGTCGCTCTCAACCTGTCTCGCGGCATCTCGCTGGCGCATTTTACCGCTGCCGAGGAGTACGTCGCCGCCGTCTACGACCGCTTTGCCGGGCGGGGAGAACACGCCGTGCTTCTTTCCGACTGGGAACACCTGACTCCGCTCTGGGTTCACATCTACACCCAGGACGAGCCGCTGGACGAGGCGGACGTCGAACTGGTCTACGTCTCCACCTCCAACCCGTGGGTCGAATCCGTCTGGGCGCACATCGAGCAAGGCCCCATCTACCTGCCCAGCTACCGCCCGGCGGTGCGGGACGCGGGTTTTCGCCTGCTGCCGGAGGGACACTTTTACCGCGTCGTCGCGCCGCCGGCGACGGACATCACCCCCACCCATTCGCTCGACCTCTGGGCCGACGAGCGCGTCCACGTCCTGGGCTATGACCTGCCGGACGACACCGTCCAGGCGGGCCGCCCCCTGGCGTTGACTCTCTACCAGAGCGCGGCGGAGCGGATGGACGGTATCTGGATGCCATACGCGCAACTGGGGCCGGTCGAGGCGCGTTGGACGACCGACAGCCGCCTGCTCACGACCCAGTGGCTGCCCGGCGAGATAACGGTGGAGCGGTACGAGCTGCCGGTTCCGTTCACCCTGCCGCCGGGCGAGTACCCACTCAGATTGGGCTATGCCGACCTGAGCGGCGGGCGGCAAGAGTTGTCCCTTTCGAACGGCGGCGCGATGGCGCAACTGGCGACCGTCACCGTGCTGCCGCCCCAGGCCGCCCCCTCGGCCAGGATATTGAAGCGGGCACTGGCGAACCTGGATGACCAGATCGCGTTGGACGCGGCGCGGGTGCGGGCCGGGTGGCGCACCCGCAGAGGGCGCTGGGACGATCCATTGCCCGTTCGGGCGGGGCGCACGTTGCACCTCACCCTCACCTGGCGCGGGCTGGTGGCCCCGCGCGATAGCTACACCGTTTTCATTCACCTGATAGATGGCGCCGGTCGTCCCGTCGCCGGGCACGATTACACCCCCCTGGGGGGAGCCTGTCCCACCTACCTGTGGTTCCCCAAGTGGCTGCCCGGCCAGACGTTCACCGACCCATACCGGCTATCCATCCCCCCAGACCTGCCGGCGGGCGAATATTGGCTGGAAGTGGGGATGTATGGGATGACTTCCCTTAAGCGCCTTCCTGTGGTAGACTTGGGGGGTAGCCTGTCCGGCGACAGGATCGTCCTGGGGCCGGTGCGGGTGGAGTAGGAGGTAAAATATATGGATGTGACACTGTTGATATGGGTAGTGGCCCTGACGATTCTGGTGATCGTCGGCGTCGTGTGGGTGCTCGACATGCAATCCAGAATGAGGCGGTTGCAGCAACACAGCGAGGCATTGTTCGCCGGCGATGGTGAGGATGACGCCAACCTAGCCATAGCGCTCAAGGCCGTGGCCTCTCGCCTCACGGAGACGAACGCGCGCACCGAGCGGCTGGTATCCCACGCCCAGCAGGTAGACGAGACCCTGGCCCACACCGTGCAGGGGGTGGGGCTGGTGCGCTTCCGCGCTTTTCAGGATACCGGCGGAGATCAGAGCTTTTCACTGGCGTTGGCGGACGGCGAGGGGAACGGCGTCATCGTTTCGGCGCTCTACGGGCGGGGCGCGACGCGCATCTATGCCAAGCCGGTGCAGGGGTGGCTCTCGCCCAAGCCATTGGGCGAGGAGGAGGAACAGGCGCTGGAGGCGGCACGCCAACGTATCCTCGGCGTAACTGCTCAGGCAAGCGGTTAAACCGCGCAGGTGCAGCCGCCGGTCTCCAGCGACAGAGGTCGGCTTGTGGGCCGCGTAGCGCCGGAATTTCATCGTAGGGCTGGAATCCCATCGTAGGGCTGGAATCCCATTCCAGCCCTACTTGTGCGTGTCGCTTCTCTGCGTCACCGGCGACGCCAGGAAAAGATCGAACACTCGCCTGGCCCCGATTGGCTCGTCTGAGGTGCGGCGGTAGATGAACCAATAGACCGCCGCCACCAGCACCCCGCCGCCAAAGATGTTGCCGGTGGTCACGGCGATCAAGTTCTGGATGAACCCGTGCATATTGAGGTTGACCAGATCGGCGGCCACCTTGCCCGCCGCCGCCACCACCTCCGGCTCCCCTTTGAGCAACAACCCCATCGGAATAAAATACATGTTGGCGACGCTGTGCTCAAAGCCGGAAGCCACAAAAGCGGTGATGGGAAAGAGAATAGCCAGTATCTTGTCGGTGACGCTGCGCCCGCTCATACAGAGCCAGACGGCCAGGCACACCAGCGCGTTGCACAGGATACCCCGCGCCAGCCCCTCGGTGAAGGAGAGATTGACTTTGGCGTTGGCAATGTTCAAGGCCGTGGCCCCGACGTGATAGTTGGCAAAAGCCCACTGCCTGGTGAGGTACATGAGCATCACCGCCGCCAGCGAGCCGACCAGGTTCCCCAGGTAGACGATGACCCAGTTGCGCATCACCTGCCCCAGCGTCAGCTTGCCGTTGACCCACGCCATGACGATCAAGTTGTTGCCCGTGAACAGTTCGGCCCCGGCGACGACGACCAGCACCAGGCCCAGGCTAAAGACCAGGCCGCCGATCAGCTTGTTCATGCCAAAACTCAGGCCGCTATCGGTGATGACCAGGGTAAAGAACTCGGCCCCTAACCCGATGAACGACCCGGCCAGCACCGCCAGGGCGAACATGCTCCCAAAGCCCAGGTTGGCCTTTTTGACGCCAACGTTCTCCATCCGCTCCGCCATCTCTGGGGGCGGGAAAGCGTCCAGTGTGATTTGGTTGGACATTGAACCCTGGCCGGTCTACTGACCGTACCCCTCTTGCACCAACCGGCGGCGCGGCATCACGCGGACGCGGCGCAGCGCATCACGGACGAGATCGTACAGGCCGGCCGCCAGCGTGGCCCATACAATGGCCGGAACGAGGAACGTCATAGCTGTTTCGGAAATGGTGGATAATGTGTGCCAGTTGCTCATCAATAATTCTCCTTGCAGGTTTTTGGGACGCAACCCGCGTCTATTGGAAGCAGTCTGCAAGACCGCCCCGGATTTCTACCACATTTCTTGCCCCAGCCGGCACTCTAACCAGGTGCGCAACCGGGGGGTCAGCTTGCCCACGCGGGCCTCTATCCACCCAACGTCTCCGCTGAGCAGCGCGGCCCTTTCCTCCGAGGTGAGGTTGTACCCCCGCAGCGCCTGACTGCCCTGGTAGGTCAACTGGGCGATAAAATTGTCGTCGCTCGCGGCTCTGTTCAGCACCTGGAGGATTCCTTCTGTGTTGACATCCTGGTTGTAGCGCAGGTAGGTCAGCGGAGCGACCAAAGTGCTCGTTGGTCTATCTTGTACCAACACGTTTTCCTGGAACATTTTCGTTTTCTCCTCAATGTAATCTATACATTCCCGACATCACAAGTATACATCTTTTGACGAATGCTGTCATCGGCCAATATACCTGCTTTGCCCCTGCGGATAATGCCTGTTTTCCCGGTCGTCGCCCCTGCCTCAAATACGCAGTCCCCCTAGTTGATTATGCTGATGGGATATAGGTATATTTGCTTATGCCGGACGTGCCGTTTTGTGCCGGGTGGGCTTGCTTTGTTTGTGCTGACGGCTTATAATCCATCACTGTAAAAAGAGAGGAGGACAATGGACAAAATCAGAGTCATGTTGGCCGATGACCACATTCTGGTACGGGAAGGCACCAAAGAACTGCTGGAGCGCGAGGACGATCTCCAGGTCGTGGCCGAGGCCGGTGACGGGGAAGAGGCCGTGCGGCTGGCTGCCGAGTACTCGCCCGACGTGCTCATCATGGACGTTGCCATGCCCAGGCTCAACGGCATCGAGGCCACCAAACTGGTCAAGGCGGCTAATCCGGCCATTGCCGTGCTGGTGCTCACGGCCTACGACGACGACCAGTATATCTTTGCGTTCCTGGAAGCAGGCGCGGCGGGCTATTTGCTCAAAGATGTCTGCATGGACGATCTGATCGCGGCCGTGCGGGCGGTGCACGAAGGGGAGTCGGTGCTCCATCCAACCATCACCCGCAAGGTGATTGACTATTTCTCCCGCCGCGCGGATAGACAACGCGCCGACGAGCGCGAGAGAAGCGCCATTGAGCAACTCACCAATCGTGAGATCGAGGTCTTGCGGCTGGCGGCGCGGGGGATGACGAACCAGGAGATCGCCCGCGAACTCACCATCAGCGTCCGCACGGTGCAGGTGCACCTGAGCAACGTCTTTGGCAAGCTAGAGGTCGGCTCGCGCACCGAGGCTGTGCTCTATGCCCTGCGGAAAGGCTGGCTCAGCCTGCAAGATACCTGAGCCAATGGGGGAAATAGAATGGATTTTGCGCCGATAACCTCGTGGCAGCGGTGGAAAAAGGGGGCGTCCGGCTATCCTTTCTGGATCGTCGTGGCGATGCTGGGCGCGATTGCGCTGTTGCACTATGGCACGCCGCAGATGCGTTCGTTACCTCTTCCCGTTGGCTCGTTTCTGCACCGGCACGCGGTGGAACGGATTCTCTTTGTGCTCCCCGTCGCCGGCGCCACCTTTGCCTTTGGGCGAGCGGGCGGGCTGATCTCGCTGCTCGTCGCCACCCTCGTCATGTTGCCGCGTGCCATCTGGCTCTCCCCGTCTCCGGCTGACGCTCTCGTAGAGACGGCGGCCACCTCCCTGGTCGGCTACCTGGTGATATGGGTGAGCGCGGCCCAGGCCAGGGAGAAGGCGCTGCGCCAAAAGACGGTTCTGCAACTGAAAGCGATCAACGCGGTCGCTGCCATCGTCACCGGGTCGTTGGAGCTGGAACAGATTTTGAACGACGCTCTCGACAAGGTACTGCAAGTGATGGGGCTGGAAGCCGGGCTGATATTCTTCCTGGACCGGCAGACCGGTGAGTTGGTTCTGGCCGCCTATCGCGGCATGTCGGAAGACTCGGTGGCAGAACTGGACCGGCTGGAGCTGGGCGAGGGTTTCTGCGGGCGGGTCGCTCAATCGGGGGAATTGATGGTGATACAGGACTCTTCCCAAGACCCCCGGTTGACCAGGCTGGCGGTGCGGCACGAGGGACTCCGCGCTCAAGTCGTCGTTCCCTTAAAGTCGAAAGGCAAAGTGGAAGGCGTGCTGGCCGTAGCCACGCGGCACCTGCGCCGCTTTCGCCCGGAAGAGATGGATCTCATCGCGGCCATCGGCAACCAGATTGGCGTGGCGGTCGAAAATGCCCAGTTGCACCAGGACGTGGCACGCCAGTTACAGATTCAGCAGCGGCTGAACCAGGTGGCGGAAAAGATCACCTCGGAGTTAGAGTTGGACAAGATTCTGCCCACGGTGCTGCGGATCGCGCGGGAGCTGGTGGGCGCAGATTGCGGGGTCATCGCGCTGCTCGATAGAGAAAAGAACGTTATTCGCTACCCGTATGTCCTCGATTTGCCGCAGGAGCTGACCGGGGTCGTGGTGCACGAGGGGCAGGGGCTGGCCGGCGCGGTGATGGCCTCCGGCTGCCCCAGCGTCATCGAGAACTATGCGGCTTACCCCGGCGCTGTGCCCGATTTCGTCCGGGCCGGCGTGACCGGCGTCGCTGCGGTTCCCATCGTGAGCAGCGACCAGGCGTTCGGCGTGCTGGCCCTGTGCAACCGGGATGGGGGGAACGGTTTTTCCGCAGGGGACGTGGCTATCCTCGCCGGGATAGGACGGCAGGCCGGAATCGCAATCGAGAACGTGCACCTCTACGAGAACCTGCGCTTTTACGTCCGCGAGATCACACGCGCCCAGGAAAGCGAGCGGAAGCGCATTGCCCGCGATCTTCACGACGAGACGATCCAGATGCTGGTCGTCATATCGCGCCGCCTCGAGGTGCTGTCCACCCTTCCCGATCAGTTGCCAGAGGCCGCGCTCGCTCACCTGGAATCTCTGCAAGAGTTGATCGGCAACACGCTGCGGGACGTGCGCCGCTTTGTCCAGGACTTGAGGCCCCCCACGCTGGATCACTTGGGCCTGACCGCCGCGCTCGAGGGACTGATTGACGCCATGACGAAGGATGGAATAGAGGCAGAGCTAAAAGTGATCGGTCAGGCCCGCCGCCTCGTGCCGGAGGAGGCCGAGTTGGCCCTGTTCAGAATTGCCCAGGA
>CAYNVC010000127.1:0-7413 GCA_964400615.1 uncultured Anaerolineales bacterium
GGGTTCATCTCTGGGGGCAGGTCGAGGTAGGGCAGTTCTTTGTCGCCGCCGATATCCAGCGTGCGCAGAACGACGGGCCGGTCGCCGAACTCGTACACGATAGCCCGGTACGTCTGGTATTGCTCCTCCTCGTCCGGCAGATGGTCACGCTCAAGGTAGAGGAACTCGGTGCGCAACAAGCCCACCCCTTCCGCGCCTGATTCCAACGCCGACCAGGCCCCCTCCACGTTGCCGATGTTGGCAACGACCTCGACGCGGTGGCCGTCGCGGGTGGTGGCCGGCTCGTGGGCGTGCTCTCTGGCCTGGGCCAGCACCGTGGCAGCGACCTGCTGCCGCGCCCTGTATCTGGACACCGTCGCCGCCTCCGGTTCAATCAGCAGTATGCCGTCGTTTCCATCCAACACCACCGGCACACCATCCGGAATTTCCAGCAGGTCTGGCCCAACTCCCACGACCGCCGGCAACCCCAACCCCCGGGCCAGAATAGCGGTGTGGGAAGTCGCACCCCCTTCGGCGATGCAGAAACCCAACACCAACGATTTGTCCAACAACACCGTGTCGGAGGGGGTCAGGTCGCGGGCCAGGATGATAGATGGCACGGTCAAGTTAGCGGTGGGGGATTCGGCCACGCCGAGCAGGACACGCAGCACGCGAGCAGCCACGTCGCGCACGTCTGCGGCGCGGGCACTGAGATATTCGTCTTCCAGCGATTCCAACACCTGCGCATAGGTCTCGGCAGCTTCGTTGAGCGCGGACTCGGCGTTGATACATTGCTCCTCGATAGCTGCCTGCACAGCGCCCAGCAATTCGGGGTCATCCAGCATCATCACGTGAGCCTGGAAGATGGCCGCCTGCTCGGCCCCACACTCGGCCTCGGTTCTGGCACGCAAGTCTTCCAATTGCGCAGTGGCCTTTTCCAACGCGGATTGGAATCTGGCCCACTCGATGGCCGGATCGTCTATCACACAGCGTTCCAGGCAAAGTTCGGCCCGCCGGAAATGAAAGACCGGCCCAATGCCGATCCCACGTGAGGCGGCGATGCCACGCAGTGCTCTCATTCTGCTTCTCCAAAGTTGTTCTCGACCAACGTCTCCAGCGCCGCCAGCGCCTCGGCGGCGTCATCCCCCACGGCGCGGATGGTGATCACCGCTCCCTGGTTGGCTCCCAGCGTCAGCACCTGGAGGATGCTCTTGCCGTTGGCCTCGCGCTCGCCGTGCGTGACATGGACGTCACTCTTGAATTGCTTGGCGGTCTGGACGAACGATGCAGCGGGGCGAGCGTGCAGGCCCACCTCGTGATGAACGGTCAGTGTGATTTCTGGCATCAGTGTGCTCCTCTCGTATAACATCAGCAAACGGGGCTTTCAGGTGACGAGGAAAAACAGCGTTTTCAGCGTTCGTCTGCGTCCTACTCTTGCCGCGCCGTAAACAGGCGGCGCTGGGGGAATGAAACGCACCCCAAAAGAATTATAGCACAAGCGGCTGGGCAGTCAAGCCCGGTACGTACCAGACCCGACCAGTTGACAGAATTGAGATTGCATGGTACAATCGCAGCCACGACCGGTACGTACCAATTTACTGTGATTCAAGAAAGGAGAAAACGATGAATCTCGACCGGCAAAGTCTGACTCCCCTTTATCTGCAACTCAAAACCCTCCTGGCGTCTCAGATCGCCGATGGCCTGCTCAAACCAGGCGACCCACTTCCCTCTGAACGTGAATTCTGCGAAAAATTTGGCATCAGCCGCACGACGGTGCGCGAGGCCCTGCGTGAACTGAGATTGCAGGGCCTGATCCGCACGCTGCCCGGCAGAGGCGCTTTCGTCGCCCCACCCCAGCTCGATCTGACCGTCAAAATCTCTCTGGCCGGGTTCACGGGAGACGTGAGCCACCAGGGGATGACCCCTTCCAGCCGCTTGCTCAAGGCCGAATTGGCTACGTCACCGCCGCCCGCCATACTCGAAGTACTCGCTCTGCAACCCGGAGATGAAATCGTCCGTGTGGAGCGGCTGCGTCTGGTCAACGACGTTCCCCTGGCCCTCCACACCGTCTACCTCAATCATCGCCTCTGCCCTCAAATTCTGCAACACAACCTGGCGCAGGAATCGGTGTTTCAACTATTGCGCGACGAGTACGGCCTGAAACTCGCACGGGCCACGGAACAAGTGCACGCCGCTCTGGCGAGTGAACAGGAAATGTACCTGCTCAATCTCGACTATCCCGCTGCTGTGTTGCGGGCAGAACGGACGACGTTTTTGGACACAGACGACGTGATCGAGTTCTCCCTGGCATCCTACTGTGGAGAGTGGTACAGGCTGGAGATGACGTTAAAAGAATTGGAGTGATTCCCATGCTCAACATAGTGCTGGTATCTCACGCCGACCTCGGCGACGCGCTGATCCGGGCCGCCGAAATGATCACCGGCCACGCCGAGGGTCTCTATTCCGTCTCCCTTCTCCCCGGCGCAAGTCCAGAGAGTTTCGGGGCCAAGTTGAAAGAAGCGTTGCGGGAAATCGAGGGGCAGGATACATTGGTACTGATTGATCTATTCGGCGGCACACCCTACAACGTGGCGGCTCGCCTGGTGCTCGAGGAAAACGTCGAGTGTGTGACCGGGGCGAACCTGCCGATGTTGCTAGAATTGATCATGGCGCGCGATTCAGCTTCGTTGCCGGAATTAGCAGCCGAGATCACTCGATCAGGGCAAGAATCGGTCAAGAACCTGGGGCCGATGTTGCGCAAATAGCAAGCGACAAGTGAAAGGAGGTGAGAGCTATCACAGAGCTAGGTCTAGTACGGATTGATGATCGCCTGATTCACGGGCAGGTGATCGCCGTATGGTGCAAGCACCGGCCATTCGACCGCATCGTCATCGCAGACGATGGCGTGGCGGCGGATGCGTTTATGCAAGAGGTGCTGAGCCTGGCCGCCCCGCCGGGTCTCCGGGTGGACGTGTTCTCGATCCAGGATAGCGTCGCGGCACTGAACGCGGACAAATCCCACTGGGAGACGACGATGGTGTTGCTGAAAACCCCCCTGGCGGCGCAGCAGCTTTACGACGGCGGTCTCGAGTACCGCGCCCTCAACATCGGCGGGATCGGCAGCAAGCCAGGGCGCAAGAACATTTTCAAGAATATCGCTGCCTCAGAAGAAGAGATCGCAATCCTCAAGCATTTGATGGACGAGGGAGTGGAGATCACTCTCCTCACCGTGCCGGGCGAGAAATCGAAAGCGTTTTCTGACCTGGCCGGCAAGCTATAAGTGGTTTGGTGCTCACGCGGTTGCCCAGGGGAGGATAGCGGGGCAATCGTATTGGCCGCCATAGTAAATTGGTCATTTGATTGAGCGACTGAAAAAGGAGAAACCGCAATGAAAGTGAGCAAGAAACAAATCACCACGGCTATGGTCACCAGCCTGATCCTGATGGTGGTGAGTGTGGTCGCGGTCAAGGCCGCCCCGGTGACACAGGACGAACCGGCGCGGATGAACATCGTGATGGCTGCCATCATTGGCATCTTGTACTACTTTTCCATGTCCCCCTGGTTTGCCAACCTGGGGTTTAGCGTGCTCTACCGCCCCCTGGTCGCCGGGGCACTGGTCGGCATCGTGATGGGACGGCCCGGTGAGGGCGTAGCCATCGGAGCCAACATCAACGTCCTCTACCTGGGCTGGATCTCGGCGGGCGGTTCGCTGCCCGGCGACCCCGGCCTGGCCGGATACCTGGGCACGGCGCTGGCGCTGGGCGGGGGATTGGGCGTGGATGCGGCGCTGGCGGTGGCGGCTCCACTGGGGTTGCTGGGTGGCCTGACCTGGTCGTTGCGTATGTCTGTGTGCTCGATCATCCCCCACTGGGCGGACAAGTTCGCCGAGAAAGGGGACATTGATGGAGTGGCGCGGAGCAACTGGGTCTACTCCCAGCCCTTCCTGTTCGTCATCTATGCGATCCCGGTGATGCTGGCCGCTTACCTGGGTTCCAGCGCGGTCGCCACAGCATTAGGCTGGATCGGAGGACACGCTATCTGGATAATGAGCGGCTTGTTCGCCGCCAGCGGCATGCTGGCCGCCCTGGGTATCGCGCTCAACCTCAAGTTCCTGTTCCAGGGCAACGTCTGGCCCTACTTTTTCATCGGCTTCCTCATCACCTCGATGATGGGAGGCAACGTGAATCTGCTCATGTTGGCGATCATCGGCGCTTGCGTGGCATACATCCACGTCCTGTTCACCCAGGGTGCGAGCAGCGAGCAGTCAACCGCTGCCGCCGAGGAACACACGGGGGCGGGTCTGTTGACGCAAAAAGATGTCTTTCAGGCCTTTGTGCGCTGGCTCTGCTTCTCCCACTCGACCTATAACTGGGAGCGCATGCAAGGGATGGGCTTTGCGCACAGTATGACCCCCATCATCAAAAAACTGTACACGACCAAAGAGGACATCAGCGCCGCGCTCAAGCGCCACCTGGTTTTCTTCAACACGCAACCCGACGCCGGCAGTGTGATCCACGGCATCGTCATTGCGATGGAGGAAGAGCGGGCGTCCGGGGCCGACATCAGCGACGACGCCATCAACGCGGTCAAGACCGGTTTGATGGGGCCAATGGCCGGCATCGGCGACACGCTGCAACAGGGCATCCTGCTCCCCATCGCGCTGTCTCTCGGCATCAGTATTGCCCTGGGCGGCAACATCGCCGAAGCGACCACCGGCAGCCTGCTCGGCCCAATCGTTTTCGCCGTCATAGCGGCGGCCGGTATCTGGGGCGGCGGCTGGTTCCTCTGGTGGCAGGGGTACAAGCAGGGGCGCACCGCCGTCACCAATATCCTGCGGAGTGGCACTCTGAACCGCGTCATCACCGGCGCGGGTGTGCTGGGCAACTTTATCATGGGCGCGCTGGTCGTCCAGTTCGTCAGCCTCTCGACCTCGGTGGCTTTTATGATTGGCGGTAACTCGTTCGAGGTTCAGTCAATCATAGATAGCTTTATGCCCAACCTGCTGCCGTTGCTGCTGGTACTGCTCATCTGGTGGCTGTTGACCAAAAAGAACGTATCGCCGACGACGATCATGATCGTCATCATCCTGGTTGGTGTATTGGGTTCCTACCCAATCTGGCCGGGCATTGACGCCGAGACGAACACGGCTATCAAGGTCGGGCTTTTCTAGTGACCGTGAAACGTGGTGCGTGAGACGTAACCTGTTTTGCGCACCACGTCTCGCTTTTGAGTTCAAGTGCGTCGAAACGCACCCCGTTTAATAGGAGAACAGAGAATGGTTGGATTGAAAACACATCGTTTGAACCACATCTTTCGCCAAGATGGCAAGGCGCTCATCGTGGCGATGGACCATCCGAGCACGTTCGGTATGATGGAGGGAGCGGAAAAGCCGGGCCGGGTGATCCACCAGGTTCGCGCCGGCGGCGCAGACGCAATGCTGACGACTTTTGGCATAGTCACCCGGTTTGCCGACGAGATTGGAGACATGGGCATCCTCCTCCGCGTGGACGGGGGCGGCTCGGTGCTGGCCCAAAAGCGCGGGCCGACGCAGTTGATATACGACGTCTACGACGCGCTGCGCGTGGGCGCCGACGGTGTTTGTTGCATGGGAATGCCCGGCTCGATGTACGAATCAGAGACGTTGCCGTACCTGTCCGAGTTGATCTCCCAGTGCGCCGAGTGGAACGTGCCGGTGATGGCCGAGATGCTGCCGGGTGGGTTCGAGAACCCGGCCGAGATGTGGACACCGGAGAACATCGGCCACGCCTGCCGCATCGGCGCCGAGTTGGGCGTGGATTTCATCAAAACCACCTATAGCGGTGACGTGGAGAGTTTTCGCTCCATCTGCGAACGGGTGTACGTGCCCATCGTCGTGCTGGGCGGCAGCAAATCCAAAGACCCGCGCGATCTGCTGAACAACATCCACGAGGCGATACAGGCCGGCGCCAACGGCGTCGCAGTCGGGCGGAACATCTGGCGCTACCCGGAGCCGGACAAGATGACGGCAGCCATCGCGGCCATCATCCACGAGGATGCGAGCGTGGACGCGGCGCTAGAGTATCTGGCATAGTGCGTGTTGCGTATTGCGTGTTGCGTATTGCGTGTTGCGTATTGCGTGTTGCGTATTGTGTAAAAGGAGCCATCAATGACAGAAACGTATAAACGGGCGGTATTCGTCGGGCCTAAACAGATCCGCTTCGACGAGCTTCCCATCCCGGAGCCTGGCCCCCACCAGGCGCTGGTCAAGGTAAAAGCGTGTGCGCTCTGTACCTGGGAGCAGCGAATGTACACCGGCGAGGAGAACTATTATCCCCTGGCCGGCGGGCACGAGGTCTCGGGCGAACTGGTCGAGTTGGGCAAATACGTCCACACCGACGCGCAGGTAGGAGACCGGGTGATGGCCTCGACGCTGAACCGCTGCGGCTATTGCGAATCCTGCCGGCGCGGTATGGACAATATCTGTGATAACGCCCGCAAACCCTCCCGCGAGACAGACGTGATCGGCCCGGCCGGCCTGGCAGAGTACGTGTTGCTGGAGGATTACCAGCTCTACAAAGCCAGCAATTACACGTCGTTCGAGGAAATTTGTCTCACCGAGCCGCTGGCGTGCGCCCTGCGCAGCGTGCGCAAGGCCAGGGTCGAGCGGGCCGACAACGTGGTGATCTCCGGGGCGGGCATCATGGGGCTGTTCCACCTGCTGCTTGCCAAACAGGCCGGCGCTCGAGTCATCATCAGCGAACCAAACGAGGACCGGGCCGCCTTTGCCCTGAGAATGGGCGCGAACGGGGTGATTGACCCCATCAAGGAGCCGTTCGTGGCCCGGGTCAGAGAGATGACCGCCGGACGGGGCGCGGACGTGATCTTTTGCGCGGTCAGCGTGGCCCAGGCGGTGGAGCAGGCGGTGGAAGCGGTCGCCAAGGGCGGGCGCGTCCACGTCTATGCCAGCATCCACCCGCGCGGCACCAAAATCTCGATTGATCCCAACCTCTTTCACAGCAAGGAAATCGTCCTCACCGGCACGATGAGCCAGAACAAAGAGGACGTGCTCCAGACGGTGCGCATGATCTCTGGGGGTATGATTGACCTCAAGCCGTTCATCTCGCTGATATTGCCCTTTGAAAAGTTGGAGGAGGGGTTGCGGGCCGCTCTGCGCCCGGATACGTACCGCGTCATAGTGACGATGTAGATGAGTAGGGCAAATTGCCAATTTGCCAGGGCGGTTCAATTCTAACGCCCCCGGCTGGACGCAGGCAAACGCAGATGACGCGGATCAGGTGCAAGAGAAAAAACAGCGTTTTCAGCGTTCGTCTGCGTCCTACCGACGCAATTTGCCAAATTGCGCTACAGCCCCCGGCTGGACGCGGATCAGGTGACAGAGGAAAAGCAGCGTTTTCAACGTTCGTCTGCGTCCTACTCTCGGCTGCTGGACGCAGA
>CAYNVC010000128.1:0-2094 GCA_964400615.1 uncultured Anaerolineales bacterium
GAGGCCGTGGCTGTTGGCGACTCCGTACTCGTGGACGGCGGTGCGAAAGGCCCCAGAGGCAATGCAGCCCGCCGCTTCGGCCCGGCGACAAATTGCGCCGACGGCCCGTGCCCGCGCCGCCGGGCTGTACCCGGCAGTGGCGCGGTCGAAAGCATCGCTCTCCGGCACAGCGCCGGGCGACGGCAGGCCGGGAAAGTCGGGGGCCTCGGCCTGGAGCCTGGCGACCTGGGTGGCTGTCTCGACCGCTCGCTCCAGCCCCACTCCGGTCAGGTCGTTCGTCGCCGCCACGCCGACGCGCCGCCCCAATGCAACACGTACCACCACGTAATGGTTGGTCTCGGCCACGTTCTGGTGAATGCCGTTGTTGGCAAAGCGGGTCAGTTGCTCGTCCAGCCCCAACAGCACCGCTTCCGTCTCGGTGGCGGAGGAGAGTGCGAGCACCCGCTCGAGTAACGTCCTGGTTTCCGCGTGTCCGATCATCTGCTTCCCTCCCAATTATCCGTCATCCTCATTTCATCACCCCCACCCGCACGTTGCGGAAGCGAGCCGGCGCCGTTCCGTGCCCGGTGTGAGCGATCTGGCTGGGCTGCCCCTTGCCGCAGTTGGGCGTGCCCCACACCTGCCAGTGGTCACGGTTGCAAACCGCGTCACACGAGTTCCAAAACTGGGGTGTTATCCCGGTGTAGGTACAATTTTTGAGCATCCGGCCCAGCTTGCCGCCCTTGATCTCGTAGCCGATCTCGGTACCGAACTGAAAGTTGAGCCGCCGGTCGTCAATCGACCAACTACGGTTCATCTCCATATAAATGCCGTCGTCGGTGTCGGCGAGCAGGTCATCCCAGGTCCACTCGCCCGGTTCGAGCGAGACGTTGGTCATACGGATGAGGGGGATACGGTTCCAGCCCGAAGCACGCATCGCGCCGCCAGAGTGGGCCGGATCGTCCCACCCTTTGAGCCGCGCCAGTCGCGCCGCCGTCTCCCGCGAGGTCAGGTAGCCGACGAACAGACCGCCCCGCACCAATTCGACCCGCTGGGCGGGCACTCCCTCGTCGTCCCAGCCAAACGTACCCAGGCCCCCCGGCAGAGTCGCGTCGGCGGTGAGGTTGACCACGGGCGAGCCGTAACGCAAATCGCCGAGCCTGTCCGGTGTGAGAAAGCTGGTGCCGGCATAGGCCGCCTCGCTGCCAAAGACGCGGTCCAACTCGGTCGGGTGGCCGCAGGATTCGTGTACCTGCAACGCCAACTGGGTGGGGCCGAGAATGAGGGTGGTCGTGGTGCTGGGGCAGGGAGCGGCGGTCAGGAGCGCCACCGCCTGGCTGCCGATCTGTTCGGCGTGAGCGGGGAAATCAACCTGCCGGATGTACTCCCAGCCGACCGTGCGCTGGTCACGCCCGAACGAGTTGGGGTAAGAACGTTTCTGCACCTCCCCGCCATCCACGGCCAGCGCGACGATGCCGCCGCCGGTCTCGATGATCTCTTGCTCGGTGAACGCGCCCTCGGTGTTGGCAAATGTCTTGCGCTCCCGCAGGCAGACGAGAACACCTCGCGCCACCTTCACCCCGGCGACGCTCCGCATAGCGCGGTCGGCCTCCAGGAGCAAGGCGATCTTGTCCGCAACCGGCACGCTAAATGGATCGATCTCGACCGGGGTGCGGTAGGAGCCGGTACTGGTCACGGGCGGGCCAATGTCCACCGGTTCCCGCAGGACGGTCGCGCTGGCGCGGGCGATTTCGACCGCCTGCGCCGCCACCCGCTCCACCTCATCTTTGCCGATGGCAGCGCTGGAAGCGAACCCCCAGGCCCCATCGGCGACGACGCGCACGCCAAAGCCGTGGTCTTGCGTTTCACTCAACGATTCGACCACGCCGTTCTTGACGCGCACGGCCTGTTCGCTGTGCTCGACGATGCGCACGTCGGCGTAGGTCGCACCGCGTGCCTGGGCTGTATCCAGTGCCAGGTCGGTCAACTCTTTCAAAGTACACCTCCTGTGATTGCTTGAGAACACGGATCGGCAGGATTGTCGGATTGGTTGCTTTTCAAGGCATACCTCCTGTGGTTGCTTGAGAACACGGATCGGCAGGATTGTCGGATTGC
>CAYNVC010000128.1:2194-7377 GCA_964400615.1 uncultured Anaerolineales bacterium
GCAGGATTGTCGGATTGCAGGATTGCCGGATTGCAGGGCAAACCCTGGTTCAATTATGCCACCAAATGGGCAAATTGTCCAGTCCCTGCAATTTGGTCGCTCTAGCTCTTGACAAAAATTAAGTAATATGTTATAATTCTCAATATATGAGTTAATTTTCTTCAGGAGGGAACGATGTATCCCATTTCGACCGAATGCCCTATCTGCCACGATGACCTGGTGGTGACGCGGCTGACGTGTAATAACTGCGGGACCACGATAGAGGGACGTTTCACTATGGGCCGGCTCTTTCAGCTCAGCCCGGAACAACTCGATTTTGTAGAGACTTTTTTGCGCTGCGCGGGCAAGATCAACTGCGTGGGAGAAGAATTGGGTATCTCTTATCCCACCGTCCGCAGCCGTCTGGAAGAGATCATCCGCGCCCTGGGGTACGAGTTGGAGGACAAGGCCAGCAGCGAACGCCGTCACGAGGTCTTGCAGCGGCTCGCCCGCCAGGAAATTTCGGCTCAAGAGGCATTCCGCATCTTGGAAGAGTGATCGTAGGAGGTGAAAAAATGGATATTCACGGTATAGAGGTACTGGCTAGAGCGCAACAACACATTCTGTTACGAGAAGCGGCGCAGCGCGACCGCATCCTGCCACCAGACGACTCTGATCTCACCAAACGCGCCCTGGCAAAACTGGGCGATCACCTGATCTTTTTGGGACAGAGACTAAAAGGTCAGCCGAGAGAAGGCAACGCCGTACCGGTCTGGCAGGCCGGTTAGATCACAGACCAGGGAGGGAGCAATGTTCGAGCAAACCGTTGATACTCCGACCGCCCCGCACATCACCGTCGCCGAGTGCCTGGGCGACCTGGTGGTGCGGGGGTCGGAGCGACCACGAGTCACCCTGCGCTTACAGAGAGGCGAGGCCGACGACGTAACACTGGAACAGCAGGGGGATACAATCACCGTCAAAAGTCGCGCCGATTGCATCCTCACCTGCCCCTCGACTTCCACCATCACCATCCACGCCGTGCGGGGGGATCTCGGGATCAAAAAGGTTGCGGGCAATGTCACCATCGCCACCGTCTACGGCGACGTGAGGCTGCGCGGGGTCGGGCCGACTGTCCTGGAGCAAGCCTACGGCGACCTGAGTGCCCGCCAGGTAGAGGGTGATCTGAGAGTGCAATCGCTGACCGGGGACGCGCGTGTCCGCCAGGTGGAGGGCACGCTCTCGGTGGGCCAGATAGGGAGCGACCTGAAAGCCGAGGGCATACGAGGCGGGCTGACGGTGGAGCAGGTCGGAGCGGACGCCGTGCTGGGGCCGCCTTTCTCCCCCGGCGCTACTTACCGGGTGAACACCGGCAGTGATCTCAGAGTTCGCGTTCCCGCCCAGGCCAGCCTCCGCCTGGTCCTCCGGGCCATGGGGCAAGTGCGCTCTCGCCTCCCCGGCCTGGTTCTGGAGGAGGCTGACGGAGAGACACACGGGGTACTGGGGGCCGGGGAGGCCACGCTGGAAGCGCAGGCAGGGGGGCGCATCTACCTGCGCCCCGCAGAACCAGAGGGAGCGCACAGGGAAGACATCGAGTTTGACCCGACCAACGTGGAAGAATTGGGGGCGCAGATCGAAGCCAGCATCACGGCCGCGATGGCGGAGGTGGAGGAACGCCTGCAAGAGAGCCTGAGCCGCATAGATGACCAACAGCTCCGCCGGCGAGTGAAGCAAACGGCGGAAAAGGCCCGCCGCAAGGCAGCGCGGGAGGCAGAAAAAGCCCGCATGCGGGCGGAACGGGCGGAACGGCGCTGGCAGCGGGCCAGTGGCCGGCGCTCCCGCACCAAACACGAGCCGGCGACGGACGAGGAGCGAATGCGCGTCCTGAGCCTGGTGGAGGAGGGCAAACTCACCCCCGAACAGGCGGCCGACCTGCTGGCCGCGCTGGAGGGGCGGTGATACGGGCTGCGTCCAGCCGGAGCGGGAGCGCGTACCACGGATGGGAGAAATGGACGATGAGCGCCGATTTGTCCCCCCTGCGCCTGATCTGCGCCATCTGCGTTCGCCTGCGTCCAGCCGGAGCGGGAGCGAGTACCACGGATGGGAGAAATGGACGATGAGCGCCGATTTGTCCCTCCTGCGCCTGCTCTGCGCCATCTGCGTTCGCCTGCGTCCAGCCGGAGCGGGAGCGCGTACCACGGATGGGAGAAATGGACGATGAGCGCCGATTTGTCCCCCCTGCGCCATCTGCGTTCGCCTGCGTCCAGCCAGATTCGTTAGAATTAAACATAGAGGAGTGAACACGACATGACAGAACAACCCCCGTCTAAATGGCAAATCCCCTTTTTCACCATCTGGACCGGCCAGGCGTTTTCGCTGCTGGGCAGCATGCTGGTGCAATTCGCGCTCGTCTGGTGGCTGACCAAAACCACCGGTTCGGCGACGGTGCTGGCGACGGCGACGCTGGTGGCGATGCTGCCGGGCATATTCGTGGGACCGTTCGCCGGGGCGCTGGTAGACCGCTGGAGCCGGCGGCTGGTGATGATCGTAGCCGACGGGGTCATCGCGCTGGCGACGGTGGGGCTGGCCTACCTCTTTTATGCCGGCACGGCACGCACCTGGCACATCTATGTGATAATGTTCATCCGCGCGACGGCGGGCGGCTTCCACTGGCCGGCGATGCAGGCTTCCACCTCGCTGATGGTCCCCGAAAAGCAACTCTCGCGGGTGGCGGGCCTCAACCAGACACTGAACGGCATAATGTCCATCGCTTCCCCGCCCCTGGGGGCGCTCTTGATGAGCGTCCTGCCGTTGCAGTACGTCCTGGCCGTTGACGTGGGCACGGCGCTGCCGGCCATCCTGCCCCTCTTGTTCATACACATTCCACAGCCCCAGCGCCGGACGGACGACAACGGCGCGGAAACGTCCAAACCATCGCTGTGGCAGGACGTGCGGGCAGGGCTGCGCTACGTCTGGAACTGGCCGGGGCTGTTTGCCGTCCTCGTCATGGCGACCGTGATCAATTTCCTGGTCAACCCCGGCTTTTCGCTCATGCCGCTCCTGGTGACGGATCACTTTCGCGGCGGAGCCATGCAACTGGCCTGGATGGAATCCTCCTGGGGGATCGGCGCGGTGCTGGGCGGGCTGCTCCTGAGCGTGTGGGGCGGCTTCCGGCGGCGGGTGCTGACCTCGCTGTTGGGGCTGGCCGCTATGGGAATAGGAATTCTGGCCCTCGGATTGACCCCTTCCTCCGTCCTGTGGCTGGCGCTGGCCGCTCTGTTCCTGGCCGGAGTCATGGAGCCTATCGTCAACGGCCCACTGTTCGCCGTGATCCAGTCCCAGGTCGCCCCGGACATGCAGGGGCGTGTGTTCACGCTGATGCAAAGCGCAGCGATGGCAATGTCGCCGCTGGGAATGGCTATCGCCGGGCCAGTGGCCGACTGGCTGGGCGTGCGCTCCTGGTTCGTGGTGGGAGGCGCGGCCTGTGCACTGATGGGAATAAGCGCTCTCTTTGTCCCGGCGATCATGCACCTGGAAGATAACCGTGCCGGGCAGTCACCGGCAGAGGACATGGAGGCGGCGCTGGTCGCCGTGCCCGTCGCCGACAAAGAGCAGAGCATATAAGATGAACGACATTTTACACAGACTTGGCCGCCCCCGCGCCATCTATGACGAATACCCGCGCCAGTTTTGGGCACTCATCTTTGGCACGTTCATTGACCGGGTCGGCGGGGCGCTCCTGTTCCCCTTTCTGACGCTCTACATCACCCAGAAATTCAGCGTGGGCATGACCGAGGTGGGCGTGATCTTTGGCCTGGTCTCCATTTCGAGCATCGTCGGCGGTATACTCGGCGGCGCACTGACCGACCGCCTGGGCCGCAAGAGCATGCTGATCTGGGGACTGCTCATCAGCGCGTTCATCAACTTGATGCTGGGGCTGGCGAACGAGATCGGACTCATCTACGTCGGTGCGCTGTTCATCGGGCTGCTTGGCAACGCCGGCGGCCCGGCGCAACAGGCAATGATCGCCGACCTGCTGCCGGAGGAAAAACGCGCCCAGGGATTTGGCGTCCTCCGCGTGACGGCCAACCTGGCTATCACCATCGGCCCGGCGATTGGGGGGCTGCTGGCCGCCCGCTCCTACATGCTCCTGTTCATCTGCGACGCCGTCGCCAGCACGATCACCGCCGTCATCGTAGCCCTGGCGATACGGGAGACCAGGCCCACACCCCGCGCCGGAGAGGCGGAGCAGACGATAACCCAGACGTTCGGCGGCTACCGGGACGTTTTGCGGGACAGCGCTTTCGTCCTGTTCATCGGGGCCTGCATCCTGATGACCGCCGTCTACATGCAGATGAACACCACGCTCTCCGTCTACCTGCGGGACGTCCACTCCGTCTCCGAACAAGGCTTTGGCTACATCCTGAGCCTCAACGCGGCAATGGTTGTCTTGTTCCAGTTTGCCATCACGCGCAAAATCAGCAAATATCGCCCCCTGGCCGTGATGGCAGCGGGCACGGTGCTGTACGCGATTGGATTCGGTATGTACGGTTTCGTCTCGACCTATGCCCTCTTCCTGGTGGCGATGGTCATCATCACCATCGGCGAGATGTTGAACGCCCCGACCTCCCAGGCGTTGGTGGCCCAGTTAGCGCCGGAGGACATGCGAGGACGGTACATGGCGGTCTTTGGGTTCAGTTGGGTGATTCCCTCGGCTGTGGGGCCACTCCTGGCCGGGCTGGTGATGGACAACCTGAACCCGCGCTGGGTCTGGTACATAGCCGGGCTGATGGGGCTGATGGCCGCATATTCGTTTGTACTATTGCAACGCCGCCAGGAGCGCCGGGCGTGGCGCGGAACGTAGCGCAAGCTGGCAACTTGGCCAGTTCAGTGACATCAGGAGAAAAATATGGAAGAACGATTGCAAATACTCACACTGATCGAAAATGGCACCATCAGCGTCGCCGAAGGAGTGCGCCGCCTGGAAGCGACGGCAGAAACGGACGCGCCGCCGGCTCCCGCTCATCGTCCGGCGTTGGTACGCTGGCTGTGGCAGGCCGCGTTCTGGCCCGGCGTGGCGCTGCTGACCGGGGGCGGGCTGCTGCTGGCCTCTGCGTACAGCAGCGGGGGCAAGTTGATTTGGGGCTGGCTGATCTTTATCACGGGGGTGCTGGGGATGATCCTGGGCTGGTGGCTGCAACGCGCCC
>CAYNVC010000129.1:0-7373 GCA_964400615.1 uncultured Anaerolineales bacterium
GGATGGGGGAGATGGCGAAACGTCGCGGCTGGGCAAAATACTCGAGCTGATGCGCACAGAGTTTGACATCGTGGTCGTGGATACGTGGAGCTGGATAGATGAAACCACGCTGACGGTGTTTGATATTTCCTCGATGATCGTCCTTGTCGTGATGCCCAACATTCCCTCCATCAAGAACGCCCGTCTCTTTCTCGAGGTAGCTTCCAAACTCGACTATTCGACGGACAGCATTGCCCTGGTCATCAACGGAGTCAACCGGCGTATGGGCATTCGGGCAGAACAAATCGAGCAGGCCATGATGCCGGTGGCGGCGCAAATTCCCGCGGACGAGCAGGCAGTACTGACGGCGGTCAACCGGGGTGTGCCATTCATCATACGGGACCGGAACCGCCCCATCTCGCAGAGCATTCTACGCTTTGCCGAACACATTCGAGACAGATTGACCCAGGCCGAAGAACAAGTAATACAGGAAGAGGCCAAGTCAGCGTCAACGGGTGCCGGGCTGTCGCGTTTGAAACACGTGTTCGAACGCAGATAGGATGAGAGGTAGAGAAAATGTCATTGCTGAGACGGATTGAACAAGGACAAGCTTCCTCCACTAAACAACCTTCTCAGAGACCCAAGATGCAAGTGCGGAGGCGGCCAGCTTCTCCGGCACGCGATGCTTACTTGGACCTCAAAGCTCGCATCCAAAACAAGCTGATCGCTGGGCTGGACCCAACGATGGACGTCACCAAGACGGACGAGGTGCGCCGCACGATCGAGGAGATGTACAACAACCTCCTGGCGGAGGAAAAGATACCTCTCAGCCGGGCAGAACGGCAGCGGCTGTTTGATTTAATCGTTGCCGAGATACTGGGCCTGGGGCCACTGGAGCCATTTCTGGCCGACCCGACCATCACCGAGATCATGGTGAACGGGGCCAAAAATATCTATGTCGAAAGCAGCGGCAGATTGCATCGCACGAACGCTATCTTTGAGTCGGATGAGCACCTGATGCGCATTATTGAGCGAATCGTTGCCCCTCTAGGACGGCGCATTGACGAAAGCTCTCCCTATGTGGACGCTCGCCTGTCGGATGGCTCCCGAGTGAACGCCGTAATTCCCCCCATTTCCTTGATCGGGCCGGTGCTGACGATCCGTAAATTCTTCAAGATCCCGCTCACGGTCGAGAAATTGATCGAGTTTGGGAGCGTGACGGCCGAGGCGATGGAATTCCTCAAGGCTTGCGTGCAGGCCAAACTGAACATAATAATTTCCGGCGGCACCGGCACCGGCAAAACGACCTTTTTGAACGTCCTTTCCAGCTACATTTCCAACGACGACCGTATCATCACCGTCGAGAACGCCGCCGAGTTGCAATTGCGCCAGGAACACGTGGTGACTTTGGAATCACGCCCGCCCAACATCGAGGGGCGGGGCGCGATCTCGATCCAGGACCTGGTGATCAACTGTTTGCGGATGCGCCCTGACCGGATCATAGTGGGCGAGTGCCGTGGGCCGGAGGCTTTCGATATGCTGCAAGCAATGAATACCGGCCACGAGGGAAGCCTGACCACCATCCATGCCAACAATCCCCGTGAGGCCACCGGGCGACTGGAGAACATGGTGCTGATGGCCGGGATGGACCTGCCCCACAGAGCTATCCGCGAGCAAATCGCCGCCGCGCTGGACATGATCATCCAATTGCAGCGGATGCAGGATGGAAGCCGTAGGGTGGTCGCCATCACCGAGGTACAGGGGATGGAAGGTGATGTGATCACAATGTCCGACATATTCAAATTCGAAAGGGTCGGTTTTGAGGGAGGCAAAGTCATTGGCGTGTTGCGTCCCACCGGATTGCGCCCCAAATTTATGACCAAGATCGAGGCGCATGGTATTCACTTGCCATCCAATATTTTTGGCGCAGGACAGCGGCGGTACTAGTCGCCCAATGTGAGGAAAAGCGATGATGTGGTTGGTACTGATCTTCATAGTGGTCGGCCTGGGCACTTTGATGGGTGGAGTCATCCTTTCTCGTCGCTCCGGTCACCTCCTCGAGGAACGACTGGGCATGACCACAGAGATAGCAGCGCCGGAAAAGGCGGCGAAATCACGCAAATCTCCCGTGGCGGATGCACTAAACCGCGCGTTGGCAAGCCGTGGATTGGGGTCCAACCTGGCAACGCAGTTGGCGCAGGCCGATCTCAAGATCACCGTCGGGGAATTCATGGTCGCCACCATTCTGCTGATAGTGTTACTTGGAGCTATGGCTTACCTGTGGCGCAGGGACATACTGGTCACAGCCGGCGCTTGCGTGTTTGGATTTTTTGCCCCGCGCATGTATATTGGCATATCGCGCGGACGGCGGCTGAAAGCATTCAACAATCAACTCGGCGACTCGATCAACTTGCTCGTCAACTCTCTCCGGGCCGGATACAGCGTCATGCAGGCTATGGAAGCAATAGCGGAAGAGATGGGGCCGCCGATCTCGCAAGAGTTTGGCCGGGTGGTCCAGGAGGTGCAGTTTGGCATCACGTTGGAACAAGCACTGGGCCACATGTTGCGCCGGGTCACCAGCGATGACCTGGATATGCTGATTACGGCCATCAACGTACAGCGCGAGGTCGGCGGGAACCTGGCCGAAGTGCTGGACTCGATCAGCCATACCATCCGGGAGCGAGTGCGAATCAAAGGTGAGATGAAGTCGCTCACCGCGCAGAGCCGCGTGTCTGGTTACATGGTCAGTCTGGTGCCGGTGGTGCTGGCGGTGTTCATTTACCTCATCAACAGGGAATTTATGTCGTTGCTGTTCACCCATATTTGTGGTTGGATCATGATCGGCGCGGCGGTGTTGGGGATTACACTGGGGTTCGTAATCATAAACAAGATGATGCAGATTGATGTCTAATCAGGCGAGGGTAGGCAAATGACGATAGCAATTATTATCTTGGTTGTGGTGGTGCTGGCCGGGGGGATAGCGCTCGTCGCCGTTGGGCTGTCGAAATCGCGGGAACCGGTCTCTATTCAGGATCGCCTGGCGGAGTTTGGCACGCTAGAACACCCGCCGACGTTGGAAGAACTGGAGCTATCGCGGCCTTTCAGTGAGCGAATTCTGTTGCCATTGTTGAGAGGTCTGGCTGGGTTTGCTTCCCGCTTTACGCCTCGAAAAAGCACTGCCGCGATGCAGCATCAACTTGACCTGGCTGGCAATCCTTATGGCTGGGGCCCCACCGAGTTCTTTGGAGTCCGGTTGCTGGTGACACTCTTGTTAGGGGGGCTTGGCTTTGCCTTGTTGATGCTGGCCCGGCAACTCTCCCTAGTCAAGCGCGTTATGATGGTGGGAGGCGCGGTTGGAATAGGTTATTACCTGCCGGTGCTTTGGCTCAAGAGCAAGACCAGCAAGCGGCAAAAGGAAGTTCTGAAATCTCTGCCGGATGCGCTCGACCTGCTGACGATCTGTGTCGAGGCCGGTTTGGGTTTTGACGGCGCTATGACAAAAGTTGCCGAAAAGTGGGACAACGAATTGAGCCGGGCGTTCACGCGCGTGATTCAGGAGCTTCAACTGGGCAAACTGCGCCGTGAGGCGTTGCGCGACATGTCGGCCCGCATTGATGTCCCTGACCTGTCCACGTTCGTGGCCGCTATTGTCCAGGCTGACCAACTCGGTGTCAGTATAGCCCGGGTGTTGCGCATTCAGTCGGATCAGATGAGAATGCGTCGTCGCCAGCGAGCAGAGGAATTGGCCCGCTCGGCAGGCATCAAAATGCTGCCCGCAATTGTGTTTTTCATCTTTCCGGCTATCTTTATCATCCTGCTGGGGCCAGCGGTGATCAAGATGATGTCAATGGGGAGTATTTTTGGCAGTATGGGGGCGGCTAACACGCCCTGATGCTCCCCGCCCCCTTCTCACTGGGTGGGCTTGGGTTGGTTGAAACAGAAATAGAATCGGGGATGGTTCCCTTTGTCTGTGACGACCGTCGAAACATTGGGCTTGCGCTGGGTTAGCCTTTATAACCAGTTTCTCGACTTTTTGTTTCCCCCGCGCTGCGTTGGCTGTGGCCGGGTGGGGGCGTGGCTGTGCCCTGACTGCCTGGCCCAAATTCCTCGTGTCAAACCTCCATTTTGCACTCGCTGTGGAGACGCCGTAACAACCCCTGGCCTCTGCGCCCGCTGCCAGGTTGCCCCGCTCGAAATTGACCGTATCCGCTCGGCGGTTTATTTCGAAGGAGCTTTGCGCCATGCGATGCACTGGCTCAAATATCGCCGCCGCACCGCCCTGGCGGTTCCCCTGGGGGGATTGATGGCCGAATACTGGGAGCAACATCCAATGCCAGCCGACGTGCTGGTCCCCGTGCCTTTGCACGCCGACCGGCTGCGCACGCGGGGATATAACCAGGCGGCGTTGCTGGCCCGCGAGATGGCCCGTCGCCTGGGGTTGGCGGTGGAGGAACAGACGTTGCTGCGCTGCCGCTCCACCTCCTCACAGGTCAAACTCGATGCCCGGCAGCGGAAACAAAACGTGCACGGAGCATTTGTCTGTTCTGGCGACGGCCTCGCCGGCAAGCGCGTGTTGTTGATTGACGACGTATGCACCACCGGAGCTACGCTGGAAGCCTGCACCATAGCCCTGCGTGCCGGAGGAGCGCGGCAGGTGCAGGCATTGACGTTAGCACGAGCGCTCTGAACGTGGTTCACAAATCTCATCAGGGAGGAAACCAATGCCAATTTCTATTTTCACCCGCAATATGCAAGTCACCCCACGGTTGAAGGAGTACATAGAACAAAAAACAGAAAAGTTGGATCGTTACCTGCCCTCAATCGAGGATGCGCGGTTCGATCTCAAGGTAGAAAACACGCGCAGCGCTACCCACCGCCAGGTCGCCCAGTTGACCGTCCGGCTGCGTGGAACGATCCTGCGTGCCGAAGAACGCACCAGCGACATGTTCGCTGCAATTGACGCGGTGATGGACAAAATGTACCGCCAGATCGCCCGCTACAAGGGCAAGCGCCAAAACCGCTGGCGCCCGGCAGAGGAAGAACTGGAAATCGAGCAGATTCAGCAAGAACCGGAAGGCGAAATCGTCCGCACCAAGCGCTTCGAGGTGCGGCCCATGTCGCCGGAAGAAGCAATTGAGCAGATGGAATTGTTGGGCCACCACTTTTTCGTCTTTTTGAACGCGGACGAAAACGCCATCAACGTGGTGTACAAGCGGAACGACGATAATTATGGCCTGCTGCAACCTGAACCGGCCTGAACGGAACCAACGCCGGGATTCAAAGGGGTTCGGCCCAGGCCGAACCCCTTTGATTTGAATTGAGGGATGGTTGATTTGGCAGATGGAATTACTCTCATCCTCCTGGTCGGGGGAAAGGGAACGAGCGAGGTGGAGCAGGCGCTGGACGGCGCTCACCGGGCTGCCGCGCGTGACCTCTTGGAATCACTGCTGCGCACCGGGCTGGTTGGGCGGGCCGTGGTGGCAACCGACGATCCGGAATGGGGGCGTGCACTGAGCGACCTGCCCGTCACGGTGGAGCCTGACCCACCCGGCGAGCATTTCCACTTTGGGCGGCGGTTGGCGGGGCTGATCGAGAAATATGGGGCGCGGCGGGTGCTCTACAGCGGAGGCGCTTCGGCCCCCCTGTTTAGTCTCGAGCGGTGGGCCGAGGTTTTGGCCCGCCTGGGAGAAGCGGAACGGCTGGTGATCACCAACAACCTCCACTCGTGTGATTGGTTTGGCGTCACAGCGGCCCCCGAGATACTGCCCCTGATCGCCCGGGAAACCAGCGACAACGCGCTGGCCTGGATACTGGCCCACCAGGGAGACCTGCCGTTCGTCAGCCTGCCACCTTCGGCTGCTGCCCGTTTCGACCTGGACACGCCGCTGGACTTGCTGATCGCGCAGCGCCATCCAGAAATCGGCCCGCACCTGCGCCGCTACCTCGATGACCTGGGTTGGGATGCGCCGCAATTGGACGGGGTGCTGGCGGAGATGAGGCGCGAAGGGGGCAGTTTAGCCGTCGTGGGGCGGGTGTCGGCGGCGGCCTGGGCCGCACTGGACCAGGCCACTCACTGCTGGGTGCGGGTCTTTGCCGAAGAGCGGGGCATGCGGGCCAGCGGGCGGCAAACGCGCGGCCAGGTGCGTTCATTGCTGGCGGACTATCTGGAACTGGTGGGGGCCGAGGAATTTTTCCGCGAACTTTCCGGGCTGACCAACGGCGTGCTGTTCGACAACCGGGTGATCCTGGCGGCGCGGGGACTGTGGCCCGCGACAGTTGACCGTTTCAACTCGGACCTGTATCGCTGGGAACGGGTGCGAGAGCCGTTCCTGCGCCGTTTTACCCAGGCGGCGCAGGAGGCGCGGATACCGGTGGTACTGGGTGGACATTCTATAGTCGCCGGCGGGCTGATGGCGCTGGTGGAATCACTCTAATGCTGGGAGGCGCAATGAGATCGGTACTCATAATCTGCACTGGAAACATCTGCCGCTCGCCGATGGCGGAAGCGCTGCTACGGGCGCGGCTGGCCCGCGACGAGGCGCGGGGGAATTGGCGGGTGGAATCGGCCGGCGTCTGGACTGCCGACGGCCGTCCGGCGAGCGAGTACGCCGTCGAGGCGATGGCGCGGCGTGGGATCGACCTGCGCGGCCACCTTTCGCGCAACGTCACCGCCGCGATGATGGCCCAGGCAGACCTGGTGCTGACTATGTCACAGAGCCACGCCGAGGCGCTGGGAGCAGCCTTTCCCACCCACCTCCACAAGGTGCACCTGCTCAGCGAAATGTCCGGCCCGGCATACGACGTCCGTGACCCATACGGTGGGACGCGGGCCGAATACGAGCGCACCGCCCAAGAACTGGAGCAGTTGATAGATAGAGGCTACGAACGCATTGTGACGCTGGTCGAAGAGAGCGCCGCCCGCGCTCAGTCGTTATAGATCACATCCACTACCCCGGCGGCGATCTCGGCTTGCAGCGCCTCGATTTGTTTCCTGACGCGAGAGATGATCTCCTCCCGTGGGATGATGGTCTGCTCCGCAGCGCGGCGCAGCTTTAGCTCGACCCCGCCCGTCTCTAGCGAGCGCTTGCTCACGGTCAGCCGGATGGGGATACCGATCAAATCGGCGTCGTTGAACTTGACCCCGGCCCTCTCCGCGCGGTCGTCGTACAGCACCTCGATTCCGGCGGCCTGCAGGTCGGCGTATAGTTGGTCGGCAACGTCGTTGCTGCCCTGTAACGCTAACAGGTAGACCTGGTAGGGCGCTACAGTGACCGGCCAGATGAGGCCGTGCTCGTCGTGGTACTCTTCGGCCACGCAGGCGAGCAACCTCCCTACGCCGATGCCATAAGACCCCATGATCACCGGTTTCTCGTGCCCGTCTTTATCGGTGAACG
>CAYNVC010000130.1:0-7260 GCA_964400615.1 uncultured Anaerolineales bacterium
TGGCGGTGGCGCGGTGAGTAAGATGATCCCCATCATCATCAGCGGCGAGATCAGCACCAGCCCACAGGCCGCACCGACGACGTCCACCACCCGTTTGGCGGTGCGTTTCCAGCCGCGCAGCGCTATGTCGCGCACGGTCAACAGCGGCAGCCCTCCCAGGTCGTCAATGCTGACCTGCCCCGCCATGTGCTGGAACACGTCGGGGAAAACTTTGATCATCACCTTGCCCCGCTCACACTCGGAGATAAGCATCAGGATTTCCTGGTGCGTCGCCTCCGGCAGGGCAATGATCACCTCGTCAATGTAATGTTCGTTTATGATGGGGCCGAGGTCGCCGGCATGCCCAATGATAGAAGCCCCCAATGGCACCCCACCCTCTCCATTGATGGTGATGAACCCGACTACCTGATACCCCAGGCCGGGGTTGGATTGGATTTTGTGAAAGATCATCCGGCCCACGTCGCCGGTGCCAACGATGAGCACCCTATCGCGCCCCCACCCCAGCCGGCGCAGCCGGGCGCGCACCTGGGCGTGCGCCAGCCGGCCGAGGGTGATGAATATGATGGAAAATCCCCAGCCGTACAAAACCATCCCCCGTGAATAGTCCAATTCCAGGGGGCTGTTTTTGAAAATCAGCGACGAGACCGCCACGCCCATCAGCGTGCCTACCGTGACAGCGGCGAAAATGGAGTAAAACTCGTCAATCCGCGAGGGCATGCGGGTCAGACGGTACAAGCGGGAGAAAGCAAACACCACCACGATTGACGCGATGTGTGTCAGCACAATGCTGGTGTAATTGAGGAATCCCCCCACGTTCTGGGCCTGATCCGGCAACGGAATCCAGCGCCTCGTCCAATAGGCCAGGAAAAAGGCCAGCCCGGCCATCGCGGCGTCGGTGAGGGCCAGTGTGAGAATAAAGATAATATGGGTCTGTGTCTTGGATTTCACACTCTACCCTCCGGTGATTGACCAGCGCAATTGTTCGATCCTGCGGCGCAGGGCAATAGCGGTGACGACTAACACGTGAACCCAGCGGGGAGTTTGGGCAGCATAGTGTTTGCGGTAAAAGATGTCCATCGCCCGGTAAAACTCGATGTGGGCACGCGAACTATGGCGGCTGGCGGCCCGTTTGACGTGCAACACTTGCACGGCCGGGTTATAGTACACCTTCCACCCGGCAGCCTTGATGCGAAAAGCCCAGTCCAAATCCTCGCCGTACATGAAAAACTGTTCGTCCATCAGACCGGCCTGGAGGATCGCCTCCGCCCGCACCAGCATGAACGCTCCCACCACCGAGTCCACCTCGGCGACCTGGTCGGGGTCGAGATAAGTCACATTGTAACGTCCAAAGCGGCGGCTGCGCGGAAAGAGGCGGGAAAGCCCAACCATGCGGTAAAAAGAGATTTCGGGTGTGGGGAACGAGCGCCGGCAAGCCAGGTCGAGCGAACCGTCGAGCAGCGACAGCCGGGGGCCGGCCACACCTGCCTCTGGGTGGACGGCCATAAAATGCAGCATCCCGGCGAGCGCGTCCGGCGGCAGTTCGGTGTCCGCGTTCAAGAGCAAGGCAAACCTCACGCGCGGGACGGCGCCGGGCGACTCTGTGAACCCAAACATTTCCAACCCCTGGTTATTGGCGCTGGGATAGCCCACGTTTTCCGCATTGGCGATCAGTTGCACCTGCGGGAACTCGGCGGCGACCATCTCGGCGCTGCCGTCGGGCGAAGCATTGTCCACCACGCAGACCCGGAAGGTGAATTCGCCCTGGCTGGCATAGACCGAATGCAGGCAGGTTCGCAGCAGGTCGCGGGTGTTATAGTTGACGATGACGATTCCCAGATCAATCATGGTTGTGTCGAGTCTGCGAGATTTTATGTCAGTCATCCGGTTTCGCGCGCCAAAACTCTCGAACTTGGTTGAAATAACCAATTCTATCACCAATCTTGGCGATTTCTTTCGGATAGAACTCAAAGAGAGCATCACAGAGTTCAAGCATCCACTTTTTGCGCGAGTATTGTTGGTTGATGGTGATATAGTTTGAATTTGCGATCTGAATCTGCCCCCATCCAAGCGCACCGATGGTGAGGCAGTCCCATCCGAGAAACTCTATAGGCGCAAAGCTGACATTTGTGACAACCACTCGGGTTGCTTCCAAATGGTAGCTGACTATGAGCAGAACAAAGTAGTTGGCGTCATCCTCGTAGAATCGAGCGAGCCTCTGAACCGATGTCAGATTGGGCATATTGAATCTGGTGTCGGTGCGGTGTGTCTTGACGTCAACTATGTAGTAAATGTCAGCGGCATCTGTGAATGCGAGATCGGCCATTGCCCGCCTGGCAAAAGCGGCTGAATACTCCTTGCACAGATCGCCAAGCACGGTCCCAAAAGAATCTCGTAGAATATCCTCGATTGCATCTCCCGCGGCTCGCGTGCTGTTGGATGTGCTTGAGGAAAGAAACTCGTCGTGAGAATTGAGCAAATCCTGGACTCTTGCCTCAATGTCCTTGTAGGTATCAGTATAGAATATTGAGCTTTTCACTTGCGCCTCTGTTTTCTATTCAGCCCGGAATAGCGCGGGCTGCAAATTCCCGGCCCGTAGCTTGGACCGTTTGTGACTGTTTTGATCTGCCAGGGTATTTCTTTCCCAGAAAACGGAGCCTGCATAGCCCTGGATACTTTTATTCCTCACAGCCATTTCCAGCCTTCGTTCTGCGAGGCAACAATAGAGATCATCTATTTCGATCCCAATATAATGACGATCCAGCTTTTTTGCAACGACCGAGGTCGTGCCAGATCCCAAAAAAGGGTCGAGCACAACGTCGCCCTTGTTCGAGCTTGCAAGTATGATTCTGGCAAGCATTTTCTCCGGCTTTTGTGTGGGATGGTCCGTGTTTTCAGGCATTGACCAGAATGGCACAGTAAGGTCAGTCCAGATATTTGAAGGATGAGTCAGGCGAAACCGGCCATTTTCAGATTCGCTCCAATCCTTTGGCGACCCCTTGCGATCTGTGTAAGGGGCGATGACGCGCCGCTTGAGTTTAACATCCTCCACGTTGAACGTATAATCATTGGAGACTGTGCAAAACCAGATATCCTCTGAACAGTTCTTCCAGTTGGTTTTCGCCCCTCTTCCTTTCTCTCTTTCCCAGGTGATACGATTGCGAACGATGAATAGTCTATCAACTACCCGATGGATCGCCGTCGAAGAGCGCCAGTCTCCACAGATATATACGGAGGCGCTGGGTTTGAGGACTCGGACGAGCCTGGTCAGCCAGGATTCCAGCCATTGCTCATATTCGGATAGAGACATCCGGGCAAACGAATGGTCGTTGAAGGATTTTGACAAATTGTAGGGCGGATCGGCGAACAAAAGGTCAACCGAACGATCCGGCAGCCAATCAATTAGCTCGAACACATCCTGACAAATCGTGTGGTCAATGATCTCTTCCAGCGGCGCGGGGCCGCTCAACTGGATGAGGCGCGAGCGGTAGAACCGTCGTTCAGATTCGGTCAGCGTGATGGTTCTATTTCTCGGCGCACGCCTCTTTCCTTTTTCATCCAACGGAATACCACCTCTCAATGCGGCAGGTGACGCTCCACCCACGCCTCCACCGCCGCCAGGGGTTTTTCCTTGCCCAGGTCGTTATAGACCTCGTGAAAGTATCCCTCGTAAACCTGGCGCTCTTTGTCGGCGAGCGTCATCTTCTCGTAAAAGGCCCGGCTGCCCTCCGGCGGGGCCAGCCGGTCGGCGCTGCCGTGCAGGATCAGACATGGAACCTGAAACTCGGCCGCGTGCGCCTGCGTCCACTCGACAGCACGGGTGAGTTCCGTGCCCAGGCGCGGCGTCCCCAGGCTGTGGACGAGTGGATCGTTGACGTAAGCCTCTACGACAGCCGGGGCACGGGAGATGGCCGCAGCGTCGAGTTTGGTGTTGAGCGTGAGACGAGGGGAAACACGCGAAAGCAACCTGCTCACCAGCATCAAGAGCGGAGAGACACCGGCCTGCGCCAGCACCGGGCCGGAGGCGATCACGCCGGACAGCCCCTCCGGGTAGTGCAGCGCGTACTCCAGGACGATCAACCCGCCCATGCTGTGCCCCAGGAGAAAGACGGGCCGCTCTGGCTCCTGGGCGTGGACGAGTTCCAGGAACAACCTGACGTCCGCGCGGTACTCGGCCCACTCGTTGATATAGCCGCGCGGGCCAGGGGAGCGACCGTGGCCGCGCAGGTCGAACCCGTAGGCAGCGTACCCTTTTGGTACGAACCAGTTCACCACGTTGCCGTACCGCCCGCTGTGCTCGCCAAAGCCGTGGACGATTGCCAAAACAGCCTCGTGTTCACCCTCCGGCAGCCAACGCTGGTAGAAAAGTTCCAGCCCGCCGTGCCCCGCGAACGTTCCTTCTTCCTGTCGCATCATTTGTCTCCTTTCGAGATTTCCACGTCTCCAATCAACGACCACGGCCCGGCCCAGGTGATTTGTACCTGCGCCATCCGACCACGCCAATCCCGCTCCTCGTCCGCCGCAAAGAACACCAGCCTGTCCGTGCGGGTGCGGCCCCACCAGCGCCCCTTTTTCCGCCCTTCGACCAGCACCTCGACCGTCTGCCCCAACAGCCGCGCGTTGATCTCGCCGACGATTCCGGCCTGCAGACCGTCGAGCGCTTTGCGACGGCGCTCCTTTTCCTCCGCCGGCACGTCGTCGGGGAAGCGGCGGGCGGACAAGGTCTGAGGACGGGGCGAATAGCGGGCGATGTGGGCCTTGTCGAGTCGCAGGTCGGCCAGCAGGTCGTAGGTGCGCCGGAATTGGGCCTCCGTCTCACCGGGGAAACCAACGATGATGTCGGTGGCGATGGAGGCAGTGGGGACGCGCTCACGGATGCGCTCGATCAGGCGGCGATAGTCGGCAGCGGTGTACCCGCGCTGCATGCGGGCCAGCACCTCGTCGTCGCCGGCCTGTACCGGAACCTCGATGTGCTCGCAGACGCGATCCAATTCCGCCACCGCGTCCAGCAATTCGTCCGTCATCCAATTGGGGTGCGAGGTGAGAAAACGAATGCGCTGCAACCCCTCGATTCTGTGGAGGCGGCGGAGCAAATCGGCCAGCGAAAAAGGCGGCTCCATATCCAGCCCGTACCGGTCCACGATCTGCCCCAGCAAGGTGATCTCCCGCACCCCGCTGGCGGCCAGCCCGGCAGCTTCGGCCACGATCTCGTCCGCCGGGCGGCTGCGCTCGGCACCGCGCCGGTAAGGAATGATGCAATAGGAGCAGGCGTGGGAGCAGCCCAGCACGATTGGAATGTAGGCCGAGACCAGCTTTCCCTGTTCCCCGGCGGGGAGGATCATCTCCCCGTCCTGCAACTGGTAGCGCTGGGAGGTCTGGACGATCTCTAGCGCCAACCCAGGGTCGACCAACCCCCGTCCGGCCAACGAATCCAGCAGCGGAGCCGGGTCTGAGGGGGGCATAAAGACATCCACCCAGGGGAAACGGCTGCGCAGCGGGGCCGGGTCTTTGATCCCCACCAGGCAGCCCATCAGCCCCAGCGTCACCTCAGGATGGCGTTCCTTCAACCGGCGCAGGCTGCCCAGCCGCCCGTAGACCTTGTCCTCAGCCGACTGGCGCACGACGCAGGTGTTGAGCACGACGACGTCGGCCTCTTCGGCCTGCGCGGATGGGGTATAGCCCATCCGCTCCAACGCCGAGGCCAGCCGCCGCGAGTCGGCGATATTCATTTGACAACCGATAGTCCAGATATAATATCTCACTTGAACATTGTAGCGCATCCTGGCGGGGCGTCAAGACCGCGCCGGTTGCAACTTTTCAGACCACTATTTTCTTCTGCCGCTCTCTTTTGGCCGGGTCCTTTTCCACGAAAATCCTCTCGCCACTGAACGGGTCCCTCCCGGTATAGTACATCAGACTGGAATAGGTGGAAGGAGTGGGGGTAAATATCTGCACCTGCTCCGGGTTGAGGCGCAATTCGCGGCGGGTGAATCGCTTCAGCGCCCGCATATCTCGCTCGGTGCAACCGGGGTGAGCAGCGATCAGGTAATAGGTGAGAAACTGGCGCTTGTGAGCGGCCCTGGTCAGCCTGTAGAACAGGTCTTTGAACTTGAGCAGGACGTGGCTGCCAGGTTTCCCCATCAACCGCAAGACGCTTGCGACCACGTGTTCGGGAGCCACCTTCATCTGGCCGGAGACGTGGTGCTGTACCACCTCCCGCAGGTAAGAGAGGCCCCGCTTCTCGTCGGCGAGCAGCAGGTCGTAGCGGATGCCAGAGGCAACAAAGACCTTTTTGACGCCCTCGATCCGGCGCAGCCGCTTTAGCAGCGCGGTCTGCGGGCCGTGGTCAACCCGCAACTGCGGGCAGACCTGGGGATAGAGGCAACGTTTGTCCTGGCAACTGCCGCGCGTCAGCTTTTTCCGGCACTCAAAGCCGTACATATTGGCCGTCGGGCCACCAACGTCCTGGATGTACCCCTTGAAATCGGGGTGCGCGGTCAGGCGAACCGCCTCCCGCACGACCGAGTCGGCGCTGCGCCAGCGCACCGTCCTCCCCTGGTGTACGGCGATGGAGCAAAAGTTACACTCGCCGTAACAGCCCCGGTGCGTGGTGAGCGAGAACTGGATCGTCTCCAACGCCCTGATCGGCCCCATCCTGGCATAGAACGGGTGCTGCGCCCGCTCGAAATCCATCTCGTAGACGCGGTCCAGTTCCGGCTGCGTCAGATAGGGGGCGGGGGGATTTTGGACCAGGTAGCGCGTGTCCTGCCGCTGGCACAGTCCACGCGCGGTGAGCGGATCGTTGTGACGATAAAAAGTGTGGAACATCTCGGTGAACGCGAGCTTGTCTTTCGCCACCAGGTCGTAGGGGGCGAGCTCGAGAGTGCCCGCCTTCTTTTCCGGCGCGATGTAGCAGAGGCCGCGCACGTCCTCGACCACCCGTCCATCTCGCAAGCGCCCGGCCAGCTCGACCACGGTCCGTTCCGCCATGCCGTAGAGCAGCAAATCCGCTTTAGAGTCGAACAGGATCGAACGGCGCACGCTATCCGACCAGAAATCGTAATGAGCGATGCGCCGCAGGCTGGCCTCGACCCCGCCCAACACAATCGGGCGCGTGTGCTTGAAATATCTGCGGATCAAATTGGCATAGACGATGACGGCGCGGTTGGGACGCCGGTCGTTCCGCCCACCGGGGGTGAGGTCGTCCGTCCGCTTGCGCTTTTTGGTGGCCGTATAGTTGGCGACGAGTGAGTCCATACAGCC
>CAYNVC010000131.1:0-7256 GCA_964400615.1 uncultured Anaerolineales bacterium
CGCCGGATTCGCTGTTGCGCGAGTTTATCGGCGGGAGTTGTTACGAGTATTGAGGTGGTCAGGGAGCATGCAGCTCGACTATCTGTCCATCTTGCCAGTAGAAAACGAGCGCCTGTTCGCTCTGCTCTGCGAGTGCTTGCTGTATCACCTCGTCAGGTGACGCCTGGCTTTCCTGAACGTAGACAATCTGGGTATCGTATTCCCCAATTTGTTCCTCCAGCAACCACATAGCGAACAAGACCCGGTTTCCAAAGGCATAAGCGTATTCGATGCGCTCCGGCACGTTCACGAACCATATCTGTCCATTCTCTCTCAGAGGCAAAGCCGACAGCGACGATTCTGCCTGAGAGAACACATCACGGGACAAATTGGCAGCCTGGTTCCACCAATAACCCCGGTGCGTCAAAGCAATCAGGTTAGCTCCTAACATCGCTACCACGGCCCAAGAGACCACCCTCCGCTTCAGCACCGACTCGCTCTGTTCCCATGCAATGATTGTGATTGATGCAGCAACCCAAGCCCACCCTGCCGACGACAGATACGTCGTGCGCTCGGTGACTATCAGAATCACCGGCCCCAGGGCAAATACCATCCACAGAGCGCCAAACCAGACCACACGGTCACGCACGATCTTGAGTTTTGCGAACCACAGAATCAAAACACAAGCCATTGCGAGGGAAACGATGACGGGCAACGTCGCAAGGGGAAATCTGAACAAAAAGTGGGTCGAATCTGGTAGCGCGACCGTTTCCATCAATAAATAGTAGACCAGGTTTTTGGGCGGGCCTAAAAGGGAGGGAGATACATTGTACCCACCTCCAACTTTTAGCCGATACAATGTGTATGCGACTCCCACTACCAACGACGGCAAAACGGGAACGAGTTGACCAACGTTGAATCTGCCATTCCTAGCTGGCAAAAATACGAAAATTAAATCATAAAGGAGCAATAAAAGTGGTAAAGCTAACGACGTCTCCTTGAATCCCAAACTGATGACGTAAAGCAAAGCAGTGATGATCCACCAAATAGACTTGCCACTCTCTCTAAATTGGATGTACGAAACAATGCCGAGCAAGACAAACGTCGCCGCTATCATCTCGTGGCGGGCGCTCATCCATATCACAACCTCGGTATGACAGGCAAGCACAGCAAACACCACACCCGACAACAAGCTCACTCTGCGGTCTCGCTTCAACCGCCAGGCCAGGAATGAAACCAGCACCGAGTTCAGGGCATGAATGGCAAAGTTGACCAGGTGATGTCCGACGGGGTTGAAACCGAATAATGACCACACCAGCCCCAGGGACAACTCGGACAAGGGACGGTAATGGCTGCTGCAAGAAACGTCTGAAATATGCTCAAGTTGCTCAGGCATGGGCCGCCCGCTATTGCGGGCGTACAACATCCAATCGTCGTACAAAAAATATCCATTGCCCCACGGTAGAAACACGAGCAAAGCGACTGCGACTATTAAAAAGTAAACCGGCAATAGAGCGGAGTGAGCTTGTGTTTGATCTGTTTTTACCATACGCCGCATTATAGCCCGTTTTCACAAACGAGCAAGAACCTTGCCCCTGGTAATGCTCTGTGTTACAATGTCTTGCACATTGGAACAAGTGAGAATATTTGTGAGCTATAAATCTCTGGCAATCATCATTCTTAACTGGAACAACTCTCCGGACACCATCTCCACTATCCAGGCCATTCGGCAGTGGAATGACCTGGTTCCTGCTATCTGGGTTGTGGATAATGGTTCTCACGACGATAGCGTGGAGCGGTTGCGCCAAAATTGCCCCAACATCCAGCTTCTCCTCAGCGACCATAACCTGGGTTTCGCCGCCGGCAACAATCTGGCAATTCGTCGCGCAATGGACGCCGGTATGACCCACATTTTACTGCTCAACAACGATGCCGTGATCGGCGAAGGCGATCTCGACCATCTGTTAAACACCCTGGAATCCACACCCAAATCCGGGGTGGTTGGCCCGCTGCTACGCGATCCACCTCCGGAGAGCCGCCTGCAGGCAGCCGGTGGGCGGAACATCGCCCGGTACGTCAACACCCATTTGCTCGATCCACCTTCCGGCCCAGAGCCGTTCCCGGTGGATTACGTCCCCGGAACGGCGATTCTCATCAGCAACCAGGTCTTTCAAACAATCGGCCTGCTGGACGAACGGTATTTTATCAGCGGCGAGATCGCCGACTTTTGCCTGCGTGCCCGGCGGCACGGTTTTACCTGCCTCATTGATCCCAAGTCAACCGTCTACCACGATACCGGGCGTTCGTCGGAACTGCGGGAAGCGTTCTATGCTTATTATTTCCTGCGCAATCGTTTCTTGTACGTGCGCAAGTTCTATCCCTTTACAAAGGCTGCGGCGCTGATATTCTACTGGACCGCGTTTGGATTGATGTCCCTGGGCGGAGCGCTCGTCCGCTCTCGCCAATCTCGCGCCCGCGCTCTGTGGTTGGCTCTGCGTCACGGCCTGAGCGGGACGTTTGGCGACCAGAGTGCACTGCTGCTCTCCCAGGCCAGGCCGTGAGCATTCTCTATCACCTGACGATCCCCCGCCCGGCCCATCCCGCGCTCGACGCGGTGGTGCAAGAAGCTATGGCCCTGCAAGCGCAGTTCGGTGGCGCGGTCGTCTACCTGAACCCGACCCGCCGTCCCGGTTCCCGCTACCCGGAGCGACTGTACGGGTTACACCGGTTGCCTTACCTGCGCCGGCAAGAAGCGACCATCCGGCTGCACCACGTCTACAACCCACATCTGTTCTACTTTCCCTATCTGCGCTGGTTGCGACGCCCAATCATCTACTCTGTCACCGCCGGGTTGCGTCCGCAACGTCCCGCCAATCTCGAAAGACTTGGCCGCCTGGCAGCCATCGTCGTCAGCAACGAGCGCGACCTGACGACAGTGCGTGGATGGGGATTGGAAAACGCACACGTCATCCAACCGGGGATTGATACCTCGCGCTCAAGCCCCACCCCACCCCCGCCCGGCCCTGGATTCAGGCTGCTGGCCGGGTCGGCGCCATGGAGCGCGGCCCAGTTCCACAGCAAGGGCATCGAGGCGCTGTTGGCAGCGGCCGAGGCACGGACAGACCTGCGACTGGTCTTTTTGTGGCGCGGCATTTTGTTCGAGGAGATGCAGGCGCGGGTGGCACAGTCAGGGCTGGGAGAACGGGTCGAGGTGATCAACCGACGGGTGGACGTGAACGCAGTGCTGGCGCGGGTGCACGCTGCCGTGGTGCTGGCACAAGAGGCAACGCTGGTGAAAGCATTCCCCCATTCGCTGCTGGAAGCACTGGCAGCCGGGCGGCCGGTGCTGGTCAGTCGCGCTTTGCCAATGGCGGACTATGTGGAGCGGACAGGCTGCGGGCAGGTGGTGGAGACGGTCAGCCCAGAGGGGGTGTTGGAGGCACTGGAACGGCTGGCGATGAACTATGATGCTCACCAGGCAACGGCGCTGCGGGTGGGACGGCGGGATTTTTCGCGGAAGGCGTTGATGAACGAGTATGAACGGTTGTATGCAGAGCACGGATACTTTTTCAGGGTGAGCAAAACCAATCAATCCGGTCGCAAGTGCCGGTAACGGGCCGGAACACGCCAGGGAGGAATCAGCGGGCTAAGGTAATGATGCCAGGGTCGTCCACGATTCTCTTTCCGCAATGATTGAACCGCGCGTCGCTGCCGCCAGACGCAGGGCAACTCCCATAACCCGGCCAGACGGCCTTGTAGTGGACTAATCTCGCGCCGCGCGACCAGGGCATATAACACCGCTGCCAGATCGTACAGGACGATCAACGGCAAGTAGGCCAGCAAACGCCCGTCCGGCCCATAGTTCTTGACGATTGTCCACACTTTGTTGCGCCCCAGCAACCGATTCTTGAAAGGGGAACCTTCTACGGCAGTGGCCGAATGGACGTGGTAAACACGGGCATGGGGAACGTACAGGCAGCGCCAACCGGCCAACCGCGCCCGCCAGGCCAGGTCAACGTCTCCCAGGTAAGCGAAAAAGTGTTCGTCGAACAGACCAATCTGATCGAGCATGCTTCTCCGGTAAAGCGCAGCCCCGGCGCAAGGGCCAAACACTTGTACCGGTTCCGTTTCTCGGCCATCGTCCGCCTCGCCGCCCCGCCGGTCCCAGGCGATTCCCACCGGGTCCAGGCTAATACCGGTCGAATTGATAATATCTGGCCGGTCGGCAAAGAGCATCTTGGAAGCGCACATTCCCACGCCGGGGTCGCGCTCGGCCTCGGCGACCAGCGATGCCAGCCAGTCCGGTTCGACGCGGGTGTCATTGTTCAGGGTGACAATGTACCCGGTTCGACTGGCACGGATGGCCTGGTTGTTGCCAGCGGCAAAGCCAACGTTCTGCGCGTTGCGGATAATGCGCACCTGGGGAAAATGCACCTCCACCCACTCGACCGAGCCGTCGGTCGAGCCGTTATCCACCAGGATGATCTCAAAATCTGGGAACGTCTGTGACCGAAGCGAGGAGAGACAGCCGTCCAGGTAACGACGACCATTCCAGTTGAGAACGATGACCGAGACCCGGCAACTCATCCCCGGCCCCGGCGATTACGTATCCAGCGGCGGTACTGCTTCATCTGCCGCGCCAGTCCCCGCACTCCTCCCGCTCGCAGGGCCAGCCAGGCCCGGCCCGGCAATCGCCACCAGGGGGTAGGTCCAACTTGCGCCAGGTTGTGGCGTAGATGGGCCTTGTCCGGTGCAATACGGGGCGCGGAGCAGAACTCGACCAGGGGCCGGGTAATCACCTCCCACCGGTAAGCGGCGGCGACACGCTCGAAGCGAGAGCGATAGACCTGGCGCAGATTCGGCGTTTCCAACAGGCTCAGAATTGCCTCGACCACTCCCTCCACGTCGCCCGGCTCGACGACACGGCCCAACCCCTGTGCCTCGACCTGCTCGCTCAATACGTCTCCTCGTGTGGCGACGATGGGCAGCCCGGCCCAGAGGTAATCGAGGAAGCGGGTACGAAAGGAGAAGCGGGTCTCCAGGTGATCCCGGTGCAGACTGACCCCCACGTCCGCCTCCAGTAGATAATTGGCCCGCTCCTCGTAAGCCACCCAGTCGTTGAAAAAAACCGTCCGTCCCGTCAACCCCAACTCGTCTGCCAGGGCCAACGTCTCACGGGTCCCCCGGCGCTGGCCTTCTTGTGGATTGGGATGTCTGACGCAAAACAGCTTAACATCAGGGCGGGAATCGGCCAGGTGAGACATGGCTCGAATGAGCGTGGGAGCGTCAAACCAGTCATACAGGCCACCGAACCACAAAAGAACCTTGTCATCGGCATTGATGCCCGGATAGACGCCCTTGAGCACTTGCCTGGTGTGACATGGCGGCTGCGACGGCAGACCAAACGGCACCACAGCAACAAGTCGGCGCAGAGTAGGATCGTCGGTATGAGTGTAAGGGTTGATCCGCCCTACTGCCGAGAGCGATCCCAACCAATAGTCCCGCTGCTTTTCACTGGCACAGAGAATAAAGTCAGCAACCAAGACTTGGGTGAGCAGACCACGGCGCAGACGATCAAAAAGGAGAGCTTGTTCGGCCAGTGATTGGTGGAGCGGGCGCTGGAGTTCCTCCAACAACAAGGGAGTGCACATATCAAGAACCAGCGGGGACCGGATTTGACACAGAGATGGATAAAGGTCAACTATAGCTCCCGGCGTGACGACGACGTCGGCGTCGGTGGCGAGGGCACGCAAGTCGGCCTCGTCGTGAGCAGAGTGTAGATGGAAGGGTAGACCATCGGTGGACAACTGAATAGCAACGTCGGGAACTAGGGCAAGGATCACGTCAAGATTAGAGAAGGTACTCAAAACGCGAGCGAATTCCCAATAGCGAATGCCCGGCCCGCTCATGCGCGGGCCGATGGCGGAGTTGATGATGAGTAGCACCTGTTGACGCGATCTGACGGACGAGTAATCTTTTCTCATACCGATCGAGGGCTTGCAACAATTCGCCTTACAGCTTTTCCACTTTCCATTTCAGGTAGTTTGTTGCCTCGCGCATCAAGACAGAAAAATTTCGGGACGAAAACAAGTGGTACGCTTTCCCCAGTCGGTGCCAAAACGTAGCAAGTTGTCCAAATCCGTGTGGAGATGGACGTTCACCAATCTCGCCTAGCACGTCATCCAGATAAAAGGTGCCGAACACCAGGCAACCGTCACACAAACGTCCGTTACAGTAAAGTCTGGTGTCTGGTAGATCAACCTGGCGGTAGGCCCACAGTGCAACTGCATCACCCCGCACCGATTCCGGTGACTCGATGCAGAAATAAAATGATTTGCCACTAGAGCCAACTTGAGGCTCAAAGATAAAGTGAGCATAGTCATCGTTGGTCAAAAGACTGGCATTGAGACATACTGTCACCAAGTCATCGCTCGCAGTGGGGGATTCTTTGAGATGGAATATGACATCACGAGTATTGCGTCGGTCGTATGTAGATACCAGCACGTCAACGCGGTGCAAGTTGTCACGTCGAGCCACAAAGGTTTGTCCAATGTAACGTTTGGCAGTTATCCCTTCCATTCTCTGCACTGGCGCACCGTCGAGCCCCGGATTCTGCCCAATCTGAGACAACCATCTGACACATTGTCTGGCAATAGCTTTCCACTGCTCTCTCAAGCTCCGTCGCTGGCGGTGGATATTGTCCAATCGCCTCCGCTGCTCCACGGGCATATCCACCAGGGCCGGCAATCCAGGCTGGGCCTCAAACCGATAAGGGGACAACGCCCGGCGCATCGCAGGCAACTTTGCATACAGAATTTCCTCGACTCGCCGCGCTGATTTTTCCCAGGAAAGTTGCTGGACCTGCCGGTAGGCCGTTTCAACCAACCGTTGTCGTAATGGCTCATCATCCAGCAGGCGCACCACAGCATCGGCGATGGCCTCCGGGGTAGGCTCGGCCAGCAGTGCATTGACCTGGTGCTCCAACACCCCGCGTACTGTTTCTCTATTCAGGTCCACTACGGCACATTTACAAGCCATCATCTCCGGCGGGACCAGCGAGCAGTTGGTGGACGAAAACACCATCCCCACATCAGACGCAGAGAACAACTCGGCCAGTTCCTGCTCTTTCAGTATGCCCAGGTTGGTATAAGGGAGAGGAATCTCGTAGAGGCTCAAAGCTTTATCGTCGGCACCATAAAAGACGATCTCGGCATCGGGGCGACGTAGGTGGATCAGTCTAAGCGCCTCAATTCCGACGGGGAAAAGGCGACGCGGTG
>CAYNVC010000132.1:0-1476 GCA_964400615.1 uncultured Anaerolineales bacterium
AGCGGTCAGTCAGTCGTCTCGTCTTGCAGGTGTCTGGTCAGCGCAGCGATCTCGCGCTCTAGCTTGCGTTGGCGGAACCAGATGGAAAAAACCAGCGCGAACGTAAACACCCAAAAGACGGCATAAGCAACTACCAGGTAGATTGGCATACTAGATTCCTCCCTTGTTGTCCGCCCGCAGCCGCAGCCGGGCCAGGGCGTCGGCGGCCCACTCCAGCCGCACCCGCTGGCGCAGCAAGGTCACGTAGAGCAGCGTGAACGCTCCTATGGATGTCAGCAGAGTTTGTACCATGCGCGGCGTCAGTGCCATCTCCCCGCCGGCCAGAATGTCCGGGTGGATGGTGCGCCACCAGCGAATGGCGAACCAGGAAAGCGGCACGGTGACAAAGGCAACAATGCCATAGACGGCGGCGAGGCGAGCTTTGCGCTCAGGACTCTCCATAGCCGTCCGCAGCATGCCGTAGGCCACGTAGATGAGCAGTTGCACGGCCGAGATGGTCAACCGGGGTTCCCACGTCCAATAGGTTCCCCAGGCCGGCCGCGCCCATAGCGAACCGGTGACGACTGCCATCGTGATAAAGGTCAGCCCGATTTCGACCGAGGAGAGGGCCAGGATGTCCCAACGGCGCTTGCCCTGCACCAGGTAGCCGATTCCCGCCACAAAGGTGATAAAGAAGGCGAAAAATCCCACCCAGGCGGAAGCGACGTGAAAGTAAAAGATGCGCTGCACGTCCCCCATCGTCGCCTCACGGGGAGCGTAGAGAAAGACCATCCCCAGCGCGACGAGCACGGCCGCGGTGCTCAATCCGGCCAGTACAATTCCCAGCCAGTCGTACATTCGTGAATTCGTATGTTCGTACATTCGCATTTCATTCCTCTACCACGTACTCAAAAGTGAGCATCGAGACGGCCACGATGACCAGGTCGTAGACGACCAGCAACCGCGTCCAGCCGCCCACGTCCGCCAGCGTTCCCCCTTCCACCAGCCCGCCGGTGGCCTGGACTGCGGCGATGAGGGCGGGAATCGCCAACGGCAGGAGCAGGACGGGCAGCATCACCTCGCGTGCCCGCGTGTTGACCGCGATGGCCGCCAGCAGCGTCCCCACGGCCCCGTATCCCACCGTCCCCAGCGCCATCACCAGCAGTACACCCGGCCGCAGGAGCGGCACGTTAAAGAGAGCGGAAAAGAGCGGCAAGAGGACAATCTCGACGATCCCCATAAAGATCAGGTTCCCTATCGCCTTGCCGAAAAAGATGGCGCTGCGGTCAACTGGGGCCAGCATCAGCCCGTCTATGCAACCGGTTTGTTGCTCCCGCGCCAGCGAACGGCTCAGTCCCAGCGTCCCGGCAAAGGTCACGGTCGCCCACAGCACACCCGGAGCCGCCGCGCGGGCCATTGCTCCCCGCAGGTCGAGCGCAAAGCTAAAGATGAACAGCGCCAGCACGGCAAAGACCAGCATGGCGCTGATCATCTCCC
>CAYNVC010000132.1:1576-7127 GCA_964400615.1 uncultured Anaerolineales bacterium
CTAAAGATGAACAGCGCCAGCACGGCAAAGACCAGCATGGCGCTGATCATCTCCCGGGTGTGGAGTTCGGCGGCGATGTCTTTGGCGACGATGGCGTATACCTGACGGAAAAAGCTCAAATTTTAACTCCCACGTTTCAAGGCCAATCTTTAGAGCAGATCGGTGAACTGCTCGACTGTCAAGTCAGCCTGCTTCAAAATGGATTTCAGTGTTTTGGGCTTTAGTATTTTGTTGCTGTGGATTGGTACTGTGACGATGGGGCTCCACCGCTCATCTATCCAGCGGTGAAGATAATGGTGACTGCCGCGCACGTGAAAGACCTCGAAACCAGCTTTGCGCAGCGCCTTGATCGTTCGCTTTCCACTTACGCGAGGTAACCGCGTCATTACACCAGCACCCTCTCTACCAGTGTGCCCTCTGGTGCCATTTGTGCCTGTATCTCTGCTGCTTCCAGGTAACCAGCGATAGCTTCCCGGATGTTCTCTATCGCTTCTGCGCGCGTTTCACCTTCACTGACGCAACCTGGCAGCGCCGGGCAGGTAACTGTGTACCCACTCTCATTTTCATCCCATTCCATAACCACGGCGAACTGAGCGCGTGATTGCTGCAACAGGGCCTCATAGTCAGTGCGCGGAACGATGACTACTTCTACCTCGTTCAATGTCTGAGCCAACGTATCGGGGCTGATCGTCGTGATAACCATTTTCACCTCCGCTCTTGTTATATCGCACCTGATCTGAAAGGCGAGATTTACGTGGTCAAGGTGCGATAGGTTTCGGAGAATGTGGCGGGGTCAATTGCCTCGCGCGGCTCGTCGTACACCACCCGCCCCCGGGCCAACACCACCACTCGCCGCCCCAGCGCCAGCCCCCGCTCCAGGTTGTGCGTGGTCAGCAGGACGGTGCAGCCCTCCTCCGCCAGATCGGCCAGCAGGCCGGTCAACACCTGGGCTGCGTTGGGATCCAGACCGGTGTATGGTTCGTCCAGCAGGAGCACCGAGGGCCGGTGCAGCACCGCCCGCGCCACCGAGAGCCGTTGTTGCATGCCCCGCGAGAATGTGCGCACCAGGTCGTGCTGCCGCGTCGCCAACCCTACCCGCTTCAACAGGTCAATGATGCGGGTCTCGTCGTTCAGGTCATACATACGAGCGTAAAAGCGCAGGTTCTGTCCGGCGGTCAGGTCGTCGTAGAGCAGGGTGCGGTGGGAGAGGAAACCAATGTGGCGGCGGACTCGCTCCCCCTCCCTGGTCGGGTCCAGGCCAGCGATGCGCACAGCGCCGGAGGTTGGCTTGGTCAGCGTCGCCAGAACGCGCAGGAGTGTGGTCTTGCCCGCGCCGTTTGGCCCCACCAGCGTGACGAATTCGCCCGCCCCCACGGTCAGGTTCACTCCCGCCAGGGCCGCGCGGGGGCCAAATGATTTGGTCAAGCCGTGGACGTTGATCATTTGCATCAATATGTTCCAGAGAAACAATTATCCCCAAACTGACCGCGCTGTTCGTAAACAACGTGTAGCGATTGCGCACTCAGGGAGACAATCGTCCAAAAGGTTCGGTTTCTGCAACTTTTCCTGGTAGCTCTGTCAGGGAAATTCGGGAAAGGGCCAAGTTATAGGTTAGGGCAGTATACCGCGCTTGGGGAGATATGGCAAATGGGCGAATGGCGAATAGCGAATGGCGAATAGCGAATGACGAATGGGAACGCGCTTGGCGAAAACGGTAGAGTCTGGTAAGATAGGGAGGATTGAAAATTGGACATTGGAGCGATTATGACACTCGAAAACTGGCTTCCGGCACTGTTGGGTTATTTGATTCCGGTTGGGCTGTTCCTGTTGGCCTGGGGAGGGACAGCGCCGCAAAAAGCACGTCGCACGGCCACGTTGGGCGCATTGTCCCTGGCGCTGGCGGCGCTGGGGTACTTTGCGACGGGGTTCGCCTTTCACCTGGGCGGGGCCAGCTATATGAGCGACCTGCCGGGGTTGCGTGGCTTGAACGATCTGCACGGCGTCTCCGGGTGGGGGTTGATCGGCCTCACGGGCTTTTTCCTGAGCGGCCCGGCCGCCACACCCGACGCGCTGGGGCTGTTCGTCAACTATGCGCCGCTGGTGGCGACGGCGGTGTTGCTGGTAGTGCTCAGTGTGAGCGGGAGGGCACGCGGCTGGCAAGTCGCGCTCGGCGGGCTGGCTGTGGCGATGGTGCTCTTTCCACTGGCGGCCTGCTGGGCCTGGGGCGGGGGCTGGCTGGCGAACCTGGGCAGCACGGTCGGACGTGGGCACGGGTTCGTGGATCACGCCGGTTCCGGCGTGGTCTATCTCCTGGGCGGGATGGCTGCGCTGGGGGCGTTGGTGGGGCTGGGGCAGCGGTTGCCGCGCACCGAACCGGGTCAACCGGAGGAAATGCCGCCGGCTCACTTTCCGCTGCTGGCGAACCTGGGCGCGTTACTGTTTGGCCTGGGCTGGCTGGGCTGGGCGGCGAGCACACCCTTCCACGTGATGGAGGCCGGGTTGAGCCTGGAGCGCATCGCGGTCAACGGGCTGCTGGCCGGGGCGGGTGCGATCCTGGCCGCGCAGACTTATTGCTGGTTCACGGTCGGGCACGCAGACGCGCTGATGTCGGCACGGGGAATGGCGGCGGGGTTCGTCGCCATCTCGGCCGGAGCGCCGTTTATGCCGCCGTGGGCCGCGCTGCTGGTTGGGGTACTGGCCGGGCTACTGCTGCCGTTGGGAATCTACCTGGTGGAGCGGGTGCTGCGTCTGCCGGACGAGACGGCGACCGTGGCGCTGGGGATCACGGCGGGCTTGTTGGGATTGCTGGCCGTGGCGCTCTTTGCCGATGGGCTGTGGGGGCAAGGCTGGAACGCCGTGGGGGCGCAGGCATATCAGACGGAGGCCGGGAAAGGTGTGACCGGGTTCCTGCCGGCGGCGGGATTCGTCAACGGCGATGGAACGGGGCAGTTGATCGCTCAGTTGGCCGGAGCAGGGGCCATTGGGCTGCCCGCTTTCCTGGTCGGCTGGTTGTTGTTCTGGGTGTTGCGCCTCATCTCCGGCCGGAAACGAGGCCCGGCTCCGTAGTTGATCGGATGCACATAGCACGACCATGCTGCCAAACTGCCACCCGTTGACGCGGCGCTGTTGGCCCTGATCATAGCTGCACGGCGCGAGGGCGGGTAACCAATTCGACTTGCAGTTGACATACTCTCGAGGAGGAAAATATGACGCGCACAACCAACAAAGCCGATGATTATATGTCACAGGTGCTCAAGCACATCCCATCCGAGATCGTGATGGCCTACGTCACCATTGACGGAGTGCTGCGCACCAGCTACAACTCTAACGTATGGGCCGACAGGCAGACGCTGCAAACGCTGCTGTGGATCATCCTCGGCGCACTGACGGTCATCACCCCGTTCTGGCTGCACCGGGTGATGCACGTGCGGCGCACCTCGCAGCTTTTTATCTCGACCCTCTCCGTGCCGGTCTGGCTCTTTGCCCTGGGCGGCCCCTTTGCCCTGCTGGACTGGTACCGGCCTGCCTTTGGCGCTATCATCCTGCCGCTTTATACTTTGATCGTGCCCATCATCTCCCGCTCCCGCTGATGATGAAACGCACTCCCAATCAAAAAGATGAGCCAATGAACGTTCTGGCACGGCTGTCATCGGTTTCGGGTGATCGCAGCGAGGGGTCGAACAAGATCGTGGCCCGTGAGGCTTTGGAGCGGCCCGATCTGCTGGACGAGGTGGCGGTGGGGCTGGAGTGGAACGACCGCAAATTGGTGGGTGATTGCGCCGAAGTGTTCACCGAGGTAGCCAGGGAAAACCCCGCCCTGGTGGTGCCATACGTGGCTCGCATTGCCTCTCTCGTTGATCACGAGAACACGCGGATACGTTGGGAATCCACCCACTCCCTGGCACTGGTGGCTTCCCTGGTGCCGGAGCAAATTGCCCCCCTGCTGCCTGGCCTGGTGGACAAGATCGAGCGGGACAAGAGCGTCATCGTCCGCGACTATGCGGTGTTGGCCCTGGGCGAATATGGCAGCAGCGGGACGGAGGCAGCGCGAGAGGTATTCCCGCACCTGTTACGGGCGCTAGAGTTGTGGGAAGGCAGACACTCGAAACTGGTGTTGGAAGCTATGAGCAAACTGATGGAGGTAGAACCGGAACTGGCGACCCAAGTGCGGGAGGCAGCCCAGGGCTGCCTCGAACACCGCCGCGCCAACGTCCGGCGGCTGGCTCAAAAGATTGTACTTGAATAATGAAGATCATCAACTGGCTGCTGGAATCAGATGAACCCTGGACCCGCTACCGCACACTGTTGGTCCTGCTCGACCGGCGTGAGGGAGACGCCGAGGTACAGGCTGCCCGCGCCGCTATGCTGGCCCATCCCCAGGTGCAAGAGATGATCGCCGGGGCAGCCGGATGGGGAGAGCGGCCCCTCAAACGGCACAACGACGCCACACACCCCCTCTACAAGCTCAGCACGCTGGCCGATTTTGGCGTGCGGGCCGCCGACCCCGGTGTAGGCGACGCCATCGCGGCCGTGCTGGCCCATCAATCGGCGGAGGGGGCCTTCCAAACCCTGGTGAATGTTCCCAAATCATTCGGCGGGACGGGTGAGGATGAGTGGGCGTGGATGGCGTGCGATGCGCCGACTCTTGCTTATGTGCTGCTGGCTATGGGGCAGGGCGACGACCCGCGCGTGCAGCGGGCCGTGGATCACCTGGTGGGGTTGGTGGACGAGAACGGCTACCGTTGCGTGGTCGCGCCCGAGCTGGGCAAGTTTCGCGGGCCGGGCCGCAAAGCCGACCCCTGCCCCATCGCCAATCTCGTGGCGCTCAAGGCGCTGGCTCAGGTTCCAGAGTTGCTGGATAGTCCAGCCACACGCGCCGCTGCCGAGATGCTACTCTGGCATTGGGAGCACCAGAGGGAGCGCAAAATTTACATGTTTGGCATCGGCACGACCTTCCGTAAGCTCAAGTATCCCTTCGTCTGGTACGACATTCTGCACGCCGTGGACGTGCTCAGCCGTTTTCCATTCGTCCGCGCCGACGCGCGTTTCCGCGAGATGGTGGAGACGATCACCGCCCAGGCGGGCGCGGATGGGAGATACACCGCCGGGTCAATGTACCGGGCCTGGAAGGGCTGGTCGTTCGCCGACAAAAAGCGCCCCTCCCCCTGGCTCACCTTTCTGGCGCTGCAAGTGCAGAGGCGGGTAGAACAACCGACTTGACCATCACGTGAGCCGGATTTGGCAATCCGGGCCGCGCCAAACCCCCGCGCCGCACTAGAGCGGCAACCAGGTGCCGATTCCCTGCGCCAGCGCCCGGCGATAGATCAGCGGCGCGGTTGCCATATCGTCCAGCGCCAGCCCCAGGTTGCAGGTCATCGTTCGCTCGTCCCCGGTCTCGCGTCCCGGCTTGCGCCCCACCACCAACTCGCCCAGGTCGGCGTGGATGGGTGGAATGTCCTGAAAGTAGCCGACCTCCCGGTAGTGTTCCAGTTGGGGCACGTCGTCGGTGCAGAATTTATCCGCCTGGCGCATCGCGTCTGGATGCCAGTAA
>CAYNVC010000133.1:0-2249 GCA_964400615.1 uncultured Anaerolineales bacterium
ATTTCCTCGTAGGTCTTGCCCTGCTGCTCGACCCAGGTATAGTACTTGAGGTTGTGGATGCGCTTGCGATCCCAGTAGCCGAGTTCCTCCACGTAATCCACCGTGCAACCCAAGAGATAGCGTTGATAGTCGCCCGCCGCGTCGGCCTCGGTGTAAGCGCCGTGCTCCTCGTGCAGCTCGCGCAGCCGGCTCTGATAAAGTTCCATCGAATCGGTAAAGACGGTCAGGACAATATCGTGCTCGCCCAACTCGTACCATTTAGCCAGTTTGATGGACGAGAGGACATTGGCGATGCTGGATATGCCCAACAGGTCGAGTTGACCCACCAATTCCTCCGGCACGCCCTGTTTGACCAGGTAAGCGCGGCCGGCCGGCTCGTTGAACAGACGCACCAGGCTCATGCAAGCGTCGTCGTCAATGGACATGACCAGGTCGGTGTTCTTGAGGTTGTGAATCCAGGGCACGTGCTTGTCGCCGATGCCCTCGATGCGATGCCCGCCGTAACCGTTGAGCAGCAAAGTGGGACATTGGAGCGCCTCGCTGGCAGCGACCTTGCTGGAAGGGAAGATCTCTTTCATATAATCGCCGCAGCCGATTGTGCCCGCCGACCCCGTGGTCAGCGCGACGCCGCGATAATTGTCTCGCGGCCCCATCTCCTGCCGCAGCACCTCCTCCATCGCGTGGCCGGTGACGTCGTAATGCCAGAGGTGGTTGCCAAACTCGTCGAACTGGTTAAAGATGACTATGTCGTCGCGGGTCTCGCGCAACTCCCAGCACTTGTCGAATATCTCTTTGACGTTGCTTTCGCAGCCGGGGGTGGCGATGACCTCGCCCGCCACCGCAGACAGCCACTCGAACCGCTCGCGGCTCATCTCCTCCGGCAGGATGGCGATGGACTCGCAGGCCAGGAGCGCGGCGTCGTAGGCCCCACCCCGGCAATAGTTACCGGTGGAGGGCCAGACCGCCTTTTGGAACGTGGGATCGAACTGCCCCGTCACCAGGCGCGGAACCAGGCAGCCAAAGGTGGCCCCGACCTTGTGAGCACCGGTGGGGAACCACTTGCCCACCAGGGCGATGATGCGGGCCGGCACGCCGGTGAGAGACGGGGGCAGTTCCACATAGTTGACCGGGCCAAACCCGCCGCCCTGTGCCACCGGCTCGTTCTTCCAGGTGATGCGGAACAGGTTGAGCGAGTTCACGTCCCACAGGCCGACGTTCTCGAGCCGGGCCTTGATCCCTTCTGGGATCAGCGCGGGATCCTTCATCTGCGCAAAAGTGGGGACGATAATATTCCGCTCGCGTGCCCGCTGCACGGTGCGTTCCAGTTGTTCCTGGTGAATAGATAGATCGATCATTTTTCTCCTTCTACGATTTTGTACCAAACCTGCCCGATCAGCGCCCCCAACGCCGCGCCCAGGGTGTTGAGCGCCCAATCACCGGGAGCGGAGACGCGGCTGGGGATGGCGGTCTGCGCCAGCTCGATGAACAGGCTCAACCCAGCGCCGCCGAGCGTCGCCAGCAACAAACGCCGGCCCGCCGTCTGGCCGCCCAGCGCCAACGCCAGCGCGGCCCCCAGTGGCACAAAGACGGCGACGTTGCCCGCCAGGTCAATCAACAGATGGGCCGAAATGCCCCGTTCGGCGGCCGCCCCGGTCAGGGGAGAGAGGTTGGCAGCGACGGTCTGGTTGGAGCGGAGGGTCATCCACAGCAGCCAGGCAGCCACGACGCCGGTCAGCGCCCACCAGAGCCATTTCTGTGCAGCGATTTTCACAGGTGTATGCGCTCCCCATCCTCCGGGACGATGACCTGCAAATCCGTACCGGCGCACGCCTCGTCAATCAACACGTCGGGGTGTTCGCCGATCTCTGGCCCCAGGTGCACCAGTGCCAGCCGCTGGCATCCAGCCTGACGCGCCATCTCGCCGGCCTGCCGGGCCGTGCTGTGGAAATAAACAGCCGGGTCAACGTCGGGCTGCAACTCGGCACTGAACGAAGCTTCGTGGATCAAAAAATCGCTGCCCCGGGCCAGGTCTATGGTGGCGGAGCAGGGGAGCGTGTCGGTGGCAAACGTGACCGACGGCCCGGCGGCAAAATCCCAGCGGGCGGCCAACGTGGGCGTGCCGGGAGGATGCGAGACCACGGCGGTACGCAACGTGACCTGCGGCGATATCTCCATCTCGTCCGCTCCGTACTCGGACATGTTGTGCCAATCGCACTTGAGACGATGCCGGCCATAGCCGGTATAGACCA
>CAYNVC010000133.1:2349-4741 GCA_964400615.1 uncultured Anaerolineales bacterium
GAGCCGCTTACGGCATCTATGCTAGTTCCACGTGCGTAGGGCAAATTGCCAATTTGCCCTACGACTCTTGAGCCGCTTACGGCATCTATGCTAGTTCCACGTGCGTGGGGCAAATTGCCAATTTGCCCTACGGCTCGAGAGCCGCTTGCACAGCCTCTATGGTTGGTTCTACAACAGAGGGCCGCTTCCCTACAGCTTTCAGCACAGAAGCGACGTCCTTCAGGCCGGAGCCGGTGCTCAACACGACCACCCGGTCGGTGGGGGCCACCAGCCCACGTGCCGCCGCTTCGACCAGCCCGGCGTAAGCGGCGGCGGCGGCCGGTTCGGCAAAAACGCCACAACCCTGGGCCAGGGTCGGAATGGCGTCCAGTATCTCCTCGTCGCTCACGCGCAGAAACGCCCCGCCGCTCTCGCGCACCGCCCGCAGCGCCTTGATGCGGTCACGGGGCAACCCGGCGACGATGGAATCGGCGACCGAGTGCGCCGCCACCGGCTCCATCTCCCAACCCTGTAAGCCCTGCTCCCAGGCCGCCACCAGCGGCGACGATCCCGCCGCCTGCACACCGATCAGGCGCGGCAGGTGATCGATCCAGCCCAGCGCCATCAGGTCGCGCAGCCCCTTGTGGATACCGCCGATTATACAACCGTCGCCGACAGGAATCAAGATAACGTCGGGGGCCTGCCAATCCAACTGCTCGCAAATCTCGTAGGCGGCGGTCTTTTTGCCCTCGGACATAAAAGGGTTGTAAGCAGTGTTCCGGTTGTACCAGCCAAAGGTACGCGCCGCCTCCAGACACAGGTCAAACGCCTGGTCGTAGCTGCCATCCACGAGCAGGACGGTGGAGCCGTAGGCCAGCAATTGGGCCACTTTGGCCTCCGGCGCGGTGCGCGGCACAAAGATGACGTTCGGCTGCTCCACCGCCGCGCAGAGTCCGGCGAGTGCGGCGGCCGCGTTGCCGGTGCTGGCCGTCGTCACCGTCTCGTACCCCAGTTCACGGGTCTTGACCACAGCGATGGCCGAGGCGCGGTCTTTGAAAGAAGCGGTCGGCTCGCCGCTCTCGTCTTTGACCCACAGGCTCCCCAATCCCAACCGCGCTGCCAGGCGCGGAGCGGGATAGAGCGGGGTCCAGCCGACGCTGCCCAGCACGGTTCCCTGCGCCATCTGCCGCGCCATCTCCGGTTCCACCGGCAGGAGAGGCAGATAGCGCCAGATCGAGCGCGTCCGGTCGCCCGCCAGGTCGCCGGTGACGGTGCGCCGGGCGATGAGGTCATAGTCGTAGACGACGTCCAGAATACCGTCGTCCCCGTGCTTGGGGCAGACGTACTCGGCCTCGTCCAGGCCATATTCAGCGCCGCAGATGGCACACTTGAGGCCCAGAACGTGATCCATAGCGTCTCGATTATTTCGAGGAACCAGGTTTTCAGGAAAAGACCTGGTTCCTCGTTTCCGCCATCAGGGGACGATCCGCGTCCCGGTCTCGCCGCGCAGGGCGCGGGCGATGTTCTCCGGATTGGTGATGAGCGCCTCTTTGCCGCCGGACTCGAGGAACCAGACGATGGCCTGAATCTTGGGCAGCATGCTCCCTTTGGCAAAATGGCCTTCCTCCATGTACTTTTTAGCCTCGGAGACAGTCATCCTATCTATCTCTTTTTGATCCGGCTTGTTGAAATTGAGATAGACTTTTTCCACAGCGGTGGAAATGAGAAAGAGGTCGGCGTCGAGGGAGCGGGCCAGGAGAGAAGAGGCAAAGTCCTTGTCAATGACCGCCGCCACGCCCTCCAAATCCCCCGCGTCGTTGCGGATGACGGGGATACCGCCGCCGCCCACGGTGATGGTGACGATGCCCGCGTTCAAGAGTTCCCGCACCGCACCCAACTCGGCGATCTCCTGGGGCAGTGGGGAGGGGACGACCCGCCGCCAACCCCGGCCCGCGTCCTCCACCACCGTCCAGCCGTCTTTCGCGGCCCGTTCCTCAGCCTCGGCCTGCTCCATAAAAGTGCCGATTGGTTTGGATGGGTTCTGGAAAGCAGGATCGTCCTTATCCACCACCACCTGGGTGACGACCGTGGCGGCCGATTTCTGCATCCCGCGCCGCTTGAACTCGTTGTAGAGGTTCTGTTGGAGATGGTAGCCAATCGCTCCCTGCGTATCGGCCCCACAGGATTCCAGCGGAACCTCGTGCATGCCGGCAGTCTTGGCCGCGATCTCGGAGCGGCGCAGAATAAAGCCGACCTGGGGGCCGTTGCCGTGGCCGATAGCCACGTCCCAGCCCTGTTCGACCATGTCGGCGATGTGGTGGCAGGTCTCTTTTGCCGCGTTGTATTGATCCTGCACGGTCTGGTGTTGCTTGTCCTTGATCAGTGAGTTGCCGCCGATTGCCACGACGGCCAA
>CAYNVC010000133.1:4841-7088 GCA_964400615.1 uncultured Anaerolineales bacterium
ATGTCGTAGATAGCGGAGCGCGGGCCGGAGGCGACCTCGTCCGTCACCTCGCTGCCCCGGTCAACCGGCATCGGATGGGTGAAAATCGCGTTATCGGTCTTGGACATCCGCTCCGAGGTCGTCGTCCAACCGGTATAGGCCATTGCTTTTTCGATCTCGGCCTGCTTTTGGAGTGCACCGTCACGGTACGCTTCCGGGCTGACCCAGTTGCGGGAGTAGACGACGTGTGCGCCGTCGTAACCGCTGTCGGGATCGTGAACCACCTCGAAATCGGCGTCGTTGGCGGCACAGTTCTGCTTCGTCCAGTCAATGACCTCCGGGTCCAAATCGTACCCCTCCGGATGAGCCATCGTGATGTGCATGCCAAAGCGAGAGGCGATCAACAGCGCGGCCTGCACCGAGCACCAGGAACGGGCCAGCGCACCCGACCCCCAACTGAGGAGGAACTTTTTACCCCGCAGCGCCTCGAAATTGGGCCGGCCCGGCCCCTCACCGTACCACTCGGCCCAGCCCATCACGTCGGCCAGCGCCTGGCAGGGATGGAAGCGGTCGTCCGCCATGTTGATGATGGGCACGTCGGCCCATTTGGCGTATTCCAACAGCATCTCGTCGCCCGCGCCATAGTAGGGAACCTTGTCCTCCAGGATACGAATGCCGATTCCGGCGACGTAACGGGCCATCACCTGGGCCGCGTCCTCGACCGTCTCCCCGGCCTTTTTCTGGGTCTTGAACCGGCCCGCCGAGGGGGTCATAAACTGCGCGTGACCGCCCAACTCGGTGGCCGCCGCCTCGAAAGAGAGCCGCGTGCGCACCGAGGGGTTGTAAAAGAACATCAGAAAGGTCTTGTATTTCAGAATGCTCGTCCAGCGGTCGGAAAAGCGATCCCGCTTCATCCTGGAGGCCAATTCCAGCGCCGCCGTCAGCTCCTGGAGCTGCCAGTCCTGCGTGCAAATAAAATCACGTCCGTATAGATCCACCGTTTTCCTCCTCACCTGCCCACTTGCTACCGCATCACCAGGCTCATGACCGCCTTTTGGACGTGCAGCCGGTTCTCGGCCTCGTCGAACACGACCGACTGCGGCCCGTCAATCACGTCGTCCTCGACCTCCCACTTGCGGTCGGCCGGCAGACAGTGCATGTAGATGGCGTTGGGGTCGGCCAGTTTCATATAATCGCCGGTCGCCTTCCAACTCTTGTAACTATCGAAAATCTTTTGCGCCAACTGGGGGGCATTCTCGCCGACCGGGGGCTGGAACAGTTGAACCGGGCACCACGCCTTGGGGTAGAGAACGTGCGCCCCCTCGGCGGCGGCCTCAAAGTCATCCGTCACCTCGAACGAAGCGCCGTTCATCTCGGCGTACTTTTCGCAGGCGGTGATGACCTCTGGATCGAGCGCCATTTCTGGCGGGCGGGCTAGCACCGTATCACAGCCCATCATGCTGGCGGCGATGATGGCGCTCTGCGGAACCGCGCGCGGTTTGTGGACGCTGGGGGAATAGGCCCACGACATGACGAACTTGACGCCCTTGAAACCGCCAAACTTTTCCTTGACCGTGAGCACGTCGGCCAACGCCTGGAATGGATGGTACACGTCATCCTCCATATTGAGGATCGGGATGTCGGCCCAGTAAGCGAAATTGCGGATCATCTCGTCCGCCCCGCCATAGGCCCAGTCAACCGGATCGCCGTAACAACGGATGGCGATGGCCTCCCCCATCCGCGAGAGCACCCGCGCCACGTCGGAGACGCGCTCGGTGGAGTAAGCGACCTCCTTGCCGGGCAGGGCCGGGGTATATATCTTGGAAGGGTCCAAATAGTGAGCGTGACCGCCCAACTGGGTCATCCCGGCCTCGAACGAGTTGCGGGTGCGGAGGGACTGGTTGTAAAATATCATAAAGAGGGACTTGGCCCGCAGGACGTGATCGTGCAGCTCGCCTATCGCATAGCGCCGCTTCAGATCGAGCGCCACGTCCAGAATGGTCTCGACTTCCTCCTTGCTCCAATCCAGCAACGTGATAAAGTCACGACCGCGAAAAGAATCTGTCTTCATTTTTTATCCTCCTGAGAAATTAGGTTCGAGCGTTCAACGTCTGAGCACGTGAAAACTGAACCGGTCAGGCACAAAATAGTTGCGCGAAAATCCGAGCGGTGTGCCGTCCGCGTCGAACAAAGTTTCCTCCAACAAAAGCAACGCCATACCGGGAGGGACTTGCAAGCGGGTGGATAGAGAATCATTGGCGCTGACGG
>CAYNVC010000134.1:0-7039 GCA_964400615.1 uncultured Anaerolineales bacterium
ATTGATTGGCGTCATCTGCGTCCAGCCGGGTTCGTTAGAATTGAACAGCCCTGGGAAGGCTGAGGCTTGCGAGAAACCCGCCCTACTTCCGCCGGATGGTAAATTGCTGGTCAAAATCCAGGAGCGCGGTTTGGCCGTGTCCCAATTGGTGAGGAATAGTGAGTTCAGTCATTCGCTTTGAGAACGTCTCGAAAAAATTCAGCCTGCACCACGAGCGTGCCCGTTCCTTCCAGGAACTGGTCGTTGGCCTGTTCCGGCGCGGTGACGAGCGTCACGAAGAATTCTGGGCCTTGCGTGACGTCAGCTTTGCGGTCGAGCAGGGGGAGACGGTGGGGCTGATCGGCCCCAACGGGGCGGGCAAGAGCACGGCGCTCAAGCTCATCTCCCGTATCATCGAACCCACGTCCGGGCGAATCGAGGTCGAGGGGCGGGTGGGGGCGCTGCTGGAATTGGGGGCTGGCTTTCACCCCGACCTGACCGGGCGGGAGAATATCTATCTGAACGGTTCTATCCTGGGGTTGAGTCGCGCCCAGATTCGGCACGAGATGGATGCAATCGTCGCCTTTGCCGAGTTGGAACGGTTCATTGACGTGCCGGTCAAGCACTATTCGTCGGGTATGTACGTGCGGCTGGGGTTCTCGGTGGCGGTGCACACCGAACCGGAGGTATTGCTGGTGGACGAGGTGCTGGCGGTGGGGGATGCCTCGTTCCAGCGCAAGTGCCTGGAGCGGATTGACCACATGCGCTCCGCCGGAGTAACCGTCTTGCTCGTTTCTCACAGCCCGGAGAATGTGCGGGCGACCTGTTCACGCGCTATTTGGCTGGATGACGGTCGCCTGATTGACGACGGCTCGACAGAATCGGTCGTGGCCCGCTACCTGACTCATTCCTGGGACGCCGAGGAAGGTAAACTCAAGCCGCGCACCGAGAGCAATCGCCGTTGGGGCAGCGGCGAGGTGCAGATAACACACGTCCGCTTGTTGGATGGTGCTGGTCGGGAGAGGCAGCATTTTGAGACCGGGGAGCCGTTGACGGTGGAGATGAGTTACCACGCCGCAAAGCGGGTGGAGCGGCCCGTGTTCGGCCTGGCGATCCACCGCAACGATGGGACGCACATCACCGGGCCTAACACCCGGTTCGCCGGATACGAGATTCCCTGGATTGAGGGGGAGGGCAGCGTTAAATACGCCGTTCGCTCTTTGCCGTTGTTGGAGGGACATTATAGTGTCTCGGTAGCTGTACACAATTGGCAAGATACCAAAACATTCGATTATCACGATCGTTTGTATCCTTTTCGGGTGCTTTCCCCTGAAGGGGAGCAATATGGAGTCGTCACTCTCAATGGGGAGTGGCAATTGAGTAAACTATAGGAGGTTTATCGTGATTCAAGACGTACGAGTAATTCCGTTGGCGACCTATATGGACGACCGGGGTTTCCTGACCGAGATCATCCGCGTGGCCGGGGGCGACGAGCCGCACGCCGTGGCCCACAAGTTCGGCCAGGTATACCTGGTGGGCGACCCCGTGCGCGGTTCGATCCGCGCTTATCACAAGCACGCCGAACTGTGGGACTGGTTCTGCATCGTCCACGGCACGGCCAAGTTCGTGTTGGTGGATGACCGCGACGATAGCCCGACCAAAGGCGAGATGATGACGATCGTGACAGGCTCACGCGCCCCCAAGCTCGTCGTGGTGCCGCCGGGGGTCTACCACGGTTGGATGTCGTTGGAGGACGACACGCTGATGGTCAGCGTCGCCAGCCACACCTACAACCGGGAGAAGCCGGACGAGGAACGTATCCCGCCCGATTCGTTCGGCGACGTGTGGACGGTCAAAGGACGGTAGCGATGCGTAAAATACTGCTGGTTGGTGGCGCTGGATACGTCGGCTCGGTGCTGGCCGAGGAACTGCTGGAACGGGGCTTTGCGGTCAGGATTCTCGACCGGCTCTACTATGGCGATGGTGGCCTGCGCGAGATCCGCGACCGGGTCGAGTTGGTGGTGAGTGATATGCGTGTGATTGACCCCGCTGTGTTGCAAGACGTGGACGCGGTGGTCAACCTGGGGGGGCTGTCGAACGACCCCACGGCCGAGTACAACCCCAAAGCCAACTATGAGATGAACACCGTCGCCTCGCTGCGGTTGGCCGAGATGTGCCGGGAAGCGGGCGTGCGCCGCTATGTCTTTGCCTCCTCCTGCTCCATCTACGACCGGGGCGTGGGCAACGATCAGAACGATTTCGTGCAGGACGAGACCACGCCGGTTGACCCGCGAGCGGCCTATTCCGGCTCCAAGCGGGCGGCCGAAAAGGGGCTGCTCGAGATGGCGGGGGACGACTTTTGCCCCGTCATCCTGCGCAAGGGCACTATCTATGGTTTTTCGCACCGCATGCGGTACGATCTGGTGGTCAACACGTTCGTCAAGTTTGCCCTCAGCAAGGGGTACATCAATATCCACTATGGCGGCGAGATGTGGCGCCCGCTGGTGAACGTGCGAGACGTGGCCCGCGCTTACATCGCTGCCCTGCGTGCCGACGATGATTTGGTGCGGGGAGAGATTTTCAACGTCTCGTTCCACAATATGCGCATCTCGGAGCTGGCGCTGCGGGTGCGCGAGGCGCTGCGCGACGCGGGTGTGGAGGTTGAGATCCGCGCCGATTACGGTTATCGCGGTGTGCGCAGCTACCGGGTGTCGGCTCAAAAGATCCAACGCACGCTCAATTTTCACCCCAAAGTGACCATCGAAGAATCGGTGCAGAACATGGTGGAGCAGATTCGGCGCTATGGCTACGACGATTTCGACAATCCCAGGTACTATAACATCCGCTGGATGCGCTTGTTGGAGGAGGCGGCCCAGGTCATTGCCATCACCGGCTCTGTCTTTGAGGCTCCTGTACCTCAGGGAGGCAGCTAGATGAAGATCGCACTCGTCGGTGCTAACGGTCAACTGGGGAGTGATCTGGCAAAGGTGCTGCCCGCCCGTGGGCACGATCTTGTACCCCTCACGCACGCTCAAATCGAAGTCACCAACGCCGAGTGTGTGGCGGCGATGATGCAGGAGCACGAACCAGAGTTGGTGCTCAACATGGCCGCCTTCCACAAGGTGGACGTGTGCGAGGAGGAGGTCGAGCAGACCTTTGCCGTCAACGTCTACGGCGTGCGCAACCTGGCGCTGGCCTGCCGCACGCACGGCGCGACGCTGGTGCACATGAGCACCGATTACGTCTTTGGTGGTGACAGGACGCGCAATGCACCTTATGTTGAGACGGACGCGCCCGCTCCGATCAACGCCTACGGAGTCTCCAAGCTGGCCGGCGAGCAGTTCGTGCGTTATCTCTTGGAGCGTCACTTTATCTTCCGCGTCACCGGGCTGTACGGCGTGGCCGGATCCAGTGGCAAGGGGGGCAATTTCGTCGAGTTGATGCTGCGGCTGGCGCGTGAGGGCAAGGACATCCGCGTGGTGGACGATCAGCGGATGACACCCACCTACACGGTTGACCTGGCGCAGCAGATCGCGGCGGTGATCGAGACGAAGCATTACGGTCTCTACCACGCCACCAGCCGGGGCGATTGCACCTGGTACGAGTTCGCGGCCGAGATATTCCGCCAGAGCGGGCTGCATCCCAACCTGGGCCGGGCCAAGACGGGCGACTTTGGCGAAAAGGCCACCCGTCCGGCCTACTCGGTGCTGGAGAACCGGGCGTTGCAGGAGGTCGGTATGGACCTGATGCGCCCCTGGCAGGAGGCGTTGGGGGCGTACTTGGAGGAACGCAAGGTTATGCATAGTACATAGCGCGCCCCAGGCCGTGAATGGTTAAACCTGTGGTGCGTTACATCGGGATTTGCGTGAACATCACATTGTTGCAGAGTAATTGAGACACAGGTGCCAGGTATTGGCATCAGTGCATTTGCACCTGCCCTGGCAACTGGGCAGGTGCTTTTGTAAGGTGATGGTACAATCGTCTCATTGAGCCTTGTTAATGTTTCTGGTAGAATGTGGCTGAACAAAAGGGGGGAAAAGAATTGTTGGAGGGAAGATGAGAATGGCACGAATTGTTCAAGTAATATCCTCGGGCGTTTTGGTCGTCAGCATTTGCTGGGCCGGCTGGCAGCTGAATCGAGATGACTCTGTTCTGGCGGAACATCAGGCCACGATCATCATCACCCAACCAGACGGCGTGGACGACGTGGTTGGTGAGGGGGACGATTTTGCCACGACCGTGTTTGGTGACCCGTGGGATATGAGCGAGTATACCGATATACCAGCTCTGCATGGGATACCCGGAGGCACGATCAGCAATGGCATGTTGAACTATACTATCCCATCGAATCCCTATACTCATATTCCATTGCTTCATCCGGGAGCAGAGGGTGCGATAGATGCAGGAATCAAGGTTGGTTCTAACTATCCGATCAACACAGATCATTACCATTGGCTATCTTTCAGGATGAACCAGCCAGGTGGCTTTTTCACTGTCAGGTGGTTTTATGGCAAAGACATATCCGCGTGCAGCAATTCCACGACAGACATTCCCATCTCCCCAGGATGGCATACATACGTCATTGATCTTGAAACAGCACCCAAGTCAATGGGAAGCTGGCATGGACAAATCATGGGGTTGTTTGTGATGATCAGTGGCGCAGTTGGTGACACGGGAAGTATTGACTGGGCAAGGCTAACGACTGATAACCCGGCAGGCAACAGTCTGGACATTTCCTGGTTTGGATTAAGCCCTGCGGATAGCACTATTGAATTTTACCTGGACTCTGATGACACGAGTTGCAATGGTACACTCATCTATGCAGAATCGAATGCTCCAGAGAACGGCTCTTTTATTTGGCAACGTGCGAACCAGGGCATAGCTTCGCCGACTAATGTGGCTCCAGGTGACTATTATGTTTGCGCCAGGGTGAATGGTTCGGAAGCCGGTTACAGTCTGGGGCAACTGACAGTCAACCATGCGCCGATCGTTCATTTCACTCAACCCAGCTTCACCAGTGGTGAGGACTATGCAACCGCCGCGGGGAATCCCTGGGATATGGACGATATGGGGGATGTGGATCATGTTGTGAATGGCAGCTACACTATTGACAATGGGGTGTTGGCTGTCACTGCTTCTGCCAGGCAGTCGGATGTCCAGGTCTACCTGAACCTGCCGACGGCCATTGACAGGTACAGCTATTACTATCTCACCTACAGGTTGTGGTTTGACTACCCTTACACCTGGTCGGACGTTGGACAGGGAACTCGTGTTTTCTGGGGGCGGGCACCACAGACGGAGACACAGAGTGGTTGGATATATGATTATCCTGGCTGGCAGACTTGTAAAATGGATTTGCGTTCACTCTCACTCAGTTTTGGTCCTGGGTGGGATACGGCTGATTGGACAATATTTCGCATTGACCCTATCGCTAACAACACCGGTCAGCAAGTAACAGTTTACCTCGACGACATCAAATTGACGGGAGATGAAAAAGCTGATACTTTTACCAATGTCAAATGGCAACTCACTGACCCGGATTCACCGGTAACGACGATGACTCTGTATTATGATGATGATCAAAGTGGTTTGGATGGCCTCTATGTCACCACATTGACGTTGACAGATGGCGAACAGAGCAATGTGCCAACGACCGCTGTTGACTCTTCTCCCTCTCTGTATATGACGACAACATTGACTGAAACGATATACCTTCCACTGGTTGCGTACAACTATGTTGTGCCATGTACAGGTGCGTGTTACACCTGGCAAACCGATAATATCCCAGTTGGTGTATATTACCTCTATGCTTGCGTGGATGATGACTACAACGAGCTTTGCCGTTACAGTGAGACACCGTTACGCATAAGCCATCCGTAGAGCTGGGCTAAAAGTGCTCGTTTTTATTCGACTGGAGTCTGGCAAATTTTCAGAATGCCCATATCTTGGGGTGAGCGGCAATAAAAGCGCTAGTATGGGGGTTCGTAGTAGCGGCTTTAGCCGCTTTTGAGCCTTTTGGACGGCTGAAGCCGTCACTACGAACAAAAACGCCAGTGTCCAGTATTCGAGTTAAACTTTGATCAAGGTTCAAATTGAACAGGCTAAAAACAGACAGGCCCACTACGTATGCGTGGTGGGCTTGTGGCATAATAACGGGAGTGACTGGCTGATTTTGACAAACGTCCGGCAGTTGTCCGAGATATCTGGTTTGGTCCCTCTTTCAGCGGGTTTTTCGTGCCAGCGGAGCATTTCAATGCCCCGCTAAACGGCCAGGTTATTTAATTCTCGTTCCTAACCTCGGTTATTGATGCGTCGCCACCAGCGCTGCGTGCCCGTCATCAATCGCATAACTCTGCCCTGCATGATAGCCTCGATGGTTTGGTCTCGTTGCTCAATGGTTTGCTCTCGTTGTTCAATGATTTGGGTTAGAACGGCTAACTGGTTTTTGTATTGTTCTTCATATTGCTTCAACATCTGGCGCAAGCTATCTGTCTGGGCTTTTTGACTTTGGGCATCGGTGTGCATCTGGTCGGCATACTGCTTTACTCCATTGGCGAAATCCCGCAGTATTTGTTCAGCAGGTGCACAAGAACCGTCATATTGGCAAGCAATCTCCTGTAGCGTGTCCAGCAGTTCTTGTGCGTGCTGCTCAGGCATATAATGTGTATACGCTGTGCGACGGGCGGCGTCTCCGATCTTGTGTCGCTTGTCGGGGTTTTCGATCAGTATCCTCAGTGCATTTTTCCACTGTTCCGGTGTATTGACCAGCAATCCATCCTCGCCGTCTGTGATGGCAAATTCGTAGGCGTCCACTCGGCTGGCAATGGTTGGGATACCCACCAGAGCCGCTTCCACGAACTTGTTTTCACTCTTGGCCCGGCAAAAAGGGTTGTCTTGCTCCAGAGGTGCCAGGTTGATGTCAACTTGAGCGATCAGGTGAGGCAGTTCGCGCCAGGTAATATAGGGCGCTCGCCGTATGCGCTCCTGAAAATGTAAGAACCTGGGATCCATATCCAGATGTCCGCTGATGTGGAGCCGTACCTGGGGGTATTTCTTCAAT
>CAYNVC010000135.1:0-7039 GCA_964400615.1 uncultured Anaerolineales bacterium
ATGCCGGAGGTGGGAATCGAACCCACAAGAGGTCACCCTCACACGATTTTGAGTCGCGCGCGTCTGCCTGTTCCGCCACTCCGGCTCAAGTCAGAGTATACCAAAGAATCCGGTTCTGGTCAACTCTGGCTTGACAGAGCGGTTCTATCCGGTTAGAATATAACCAGCGCCCCAGTAGCTCAATTGGATAGAGCACCGGACTTCTAATCCGATGGTTGCAGGTTCAAGTCCTGCCTGGGGTACTCGAGTTGAGGAGAGGAAGGAGGCCACAGTGCCGCCCGTTCACGGCGGCGCGGCGACCCGGTTCCTCATCTGCAAGGAAGGGGGCGATGGACGAGTGGGGCGGGGTAGCAAGGGCCAGGAGGCGCTGGTGAGCGCCCCTGTGCTCGTCACCGGCGCGACCGGTTTCCTGGGACACACCCTGTGCCCTTACCTCGTCGAGCGGGGATACCGGCTGCGGGCGCTCGTGCGCCCCGCCAGCGATTGGAAGTTTCTGCGCCAGCTAGGGGTAGAACTGGCCTGGGGCGACATCCGGGACGCCGGGGCCGTCCGCGCAGCCGCAGATGGGTGCCGGGCGGTGGTGCACGCGGCGGGCAAGTTCCGTTTCTGGGGCCGGCGGCAAGATTTTTTCTCGGTCAATTTCGAAGGGACGTGGAACGCGCTGCGAGCAGCCTGCCGGGCCGAGGTCGAGCGGTTTGTCTTTATCTCGACCATCGCCGTCATCGGCGCACCGCGCAACACCAGGCCAATAGACGAGGCCTACCCCCCCACCCCCTGGGACGATTATCAGCGCAGCAAGCTAAAAGCGGAACGGCTGACGCTGCGCTATCACCGTGAGTACAACCTGCCCGCCGTCGTGTTGCGGCCAGGGGCGTTCTACGGGCCAGGCAGCCATTACGCCTTCAACCGGTTGTTCTTTGAGGATCCGCTCAAGGGACTCGTGCTCCAGGTACAGGGCGGGCAGCACCTCACCTTCCCCGTCTACATCCGGGACGTGGCCCAGGGCATCGAGCTGGCGTTGAGAAAGGGGCAACCGGGCCAGGTGTACAACATCTGCGGCCCCAGTATGAGCCACCGGGAGGTCAACGAGATAGTAGACCGGTCGCTGGGCTACCGCATCCGGCGCTTTGACGCCCCCGCCTGGACAATGCTCGCCCTGGCGCGGGCCTGGACGTGGCTCTCGCGCTACACTAAACGGGAGCCTTATTACCCCCTCAACCTGGCCCTCTATGTCTTTTACGACTGGCAGGTCTCCAACGACAAGGCGCGGCGTGAACTGGGGTTCGTCCCCACCCCGTTCGAGGAGGGGGCACGGGCGACCCTGGACTGGTACCGCGAGTTGGGCGTGGGGCCGACCAACTGGTTGACCCGCCTGGTGGCGCGGGCGGCGCGGAGGAAAATATGAAAATCGTCACAGTGGAACAAATGCAGCGCATAGAGGCGGCCTCGGACGCAGCCGGGCACTCGTATGCGGCAATGATGGAGCGGGCCGGGCAGTCGGTAGCCGACGCCATCGCCGCCCGGCGGGACGTGCAGGGCAGGCGGGTGTTGGTGCTGGTGGGGCCGGGCAACAACGGTGGCGACGGTCTGGTGGCAGCCCGTCACCTGGCCGAATCCGGCGCCAGCGTGGTCTGTTATCTGCTCAAGCCACGCGACCCTGCCGGGGACGAAAATCTGCGCCTGGCGCAAGAGTGCGGGGTGACGGTCGTGCTGTCCGGCGCAGACGAGGCGCAGCGCAAGTTGCGCCACCTGGCGCGTGAAGCGGACGTGGTGGTGGACGCCCTGCTGGGCACCGGAACGCGGCTCCCGCTGCGCGGTGCGCTGGTCGGGTTGCTCACCCTGGTCCAGGAGACGGTGGCGACGCGCCGGCAACCCGCGCGTGCGGCCCTGCTCTCCCTGACCACTCCCCCCACCCCGGCGGAGCGCGCTCCGCTCGTGGTGGCCGTGGATGGCCCCAGCGGGCTGGATTACGAGACCGGGGCGCTGGACGAGGCCGCGCTTCCCGCCGATCTGACGGTCACTTTTGCCCACCCCAAACCGGGGCACTTGAGCTTTCCCGGCGCGGGTGTGCTGGGCGAGCTGCTCGTCGCCGACATCGGCGTTGACCCGGCGCTGGCGGACGAGATTCAGTTGGAGGTGGCGACGCCGGAGATGGTGCGCGGCTGGCTCCCACCCCGCCCGCCGGACGCTCACAAGGGGACGTTCGGCAAGGCGCTGATCGTGGCCGGCTCGGTCAATTATACCGGCGCGGCCTATCTATCCGGCGCGGCGGCAACCCGGGCCGGGGCTGGGCTGGTGACTCTGGCGCTCCCCGGCGCTATTCACACCGCCGTCGCCTCTCGCCTGGCCGAGGCGACCTATCTCTTGCTGCCCCACGAGATGGGCGTGATCTCATCTCCGGCCGCCCGCGTGCTGGCCGGGCGCGTGGCGGGGTACGATGCGCTGCTCCTGGGGCCGGGGTTGGGGCAGGAGCGAGAGACGGTCTCCTTTGTGACGGCATTTTTGGGCGGCGGCGGGCAGGAAAAGCGCCTGGGCTTTGGACTCGCCGGAGCGCAAGACTCCCCTCCGCCCGCACTCCCTTCCCTGGTGGTGGACGCGGACGGGTTGAACATCCTGGCCGGTCTGGACGGGTGGCCCGACCTGCTGCCGGCGGGGAGCATCCTGACCCCGCACCCCGGCGAGATGGCGCGGCTGATGGGGTGTGAGACCAGCCAGGTGCAATCCGCCCGGGTGGCGACGGCGCAATCACAGGCCGCCGCATGGGGGCAGATAGTCGTGCTCAAGGGGGCGTATACGGTCGTCGCCGCGCCGGACGGGCGCACAGTGATCGAGCCTTTTGCCAATGCGGGGCTGGCTACGGCCGGCAGCGGTGACGTGCTGGCCGGGACAATCGTGGCATTGCTGGCGCAGGGGATGGAGCCATTTGCGGCCGCCGTGGGCGGGGCATATCTGCACGGGCTGGCGGGGGAGATGGCGCGGGCCGAGATCGGCGGCGCGGGAATGGTCGCTGGGGACGTGTTAAATTACCTGCCGCGAGCGTGGCAGGTAACAAGTGGGTAATTCTTTCGCCAGGTAAAAGAAACGGGAAAAAGAAACCAGGTTTTGCGGCACAAACCTGGTTTCTCGTTCGTTACTTGGCTTTTTTCTCCGGTTTGACGGCCACGGCGGCGGCTGCTTTCTTGGTTTCCTCGACCGCCTCCGCCAGCTGCTTTTGCCCTTCTTCCAGTACGACCTTGCTCTGGCGCTGGAGTTCTTCGGCGCGGCGCTTGATGTCGGCGGCCACGGCCTCGGCCTTGGCGCGGGCTTCGGCAATCGAATCCCCCGCTTTGCCCTGTAGTTCGATGCTCTTTTGCTGAATCTGGCTGCGCGTCTCTTCACCCGACTGGGGAGCCAGGAGGAGGGCGGCCGCCGCCCCCACGATCCCACCTACCAGGAACCCGGCGAAGAAAGACCCAATTTCACTGCCACTGCTTTCACTCATCATTTACCTCCTCGTATTATTGTTCGTGATTCTGCTCTCCACTCCCGCGTAATTCCCCGATCTCTTGCACAATGCGCCGCAGCCCGGAAAGATAGCCGGACCATTTTATCACCGGCGAGACGACGTTGTGGCTGACGAATTTGGTCGTCCCGCGCACGGTCGCCAGCGTGTCGTTGGCGGTCTCCAACATCGGCTTGATCTCGTCCCGCAGCAGCACGATCAGCGATTGAACCTGGAGCATCAGGATGATCAGCAACAGGCCAATGAGCAGCGTCTCGAAGGCGACGAATATGATGGCCGCATCTCGCAGTACCCCCACCACGACCGAGCTGGGACTGGGGCCGGTTCCGGCGTAAGCGGACTGGTATGCGTCCAACGAGAGGAATACCAGCAAGACGACCAGCCCCACCAGGAGCAGCCCGGCAACGATCAGTCCAACGGTGAGCCAGCGTTTGGCACGCATCTCGGCCGGGGATGGCCCGGCAGGTGCTTGAGCGGACACGGGAGATTTGGCTTCCATAGTAAGATGATTATAGCATAAATTCTGGGGCAGTACAAATGACTCCGCCACCCAACACGGTTTCCCCGTGGTACAGCACCAGGAACTGGCCCGGCGTGATGTCCCGCTGGGGAGCGTCAAAGCGCACGTGGGCACGCCTTTCCGGCAGTGGGGTGACGGTGACGCCGACCGGCCGCGCCCGGTAGCGGATCTGCGCCCAGGCGCGGAATGGCGCGGTGGGGGTCTCTCCACCGATATAGTGCATCTCGGCGACGGTGCACTCGTCCCTTCCCAATTCGTCCGCCGTCCCGACGACGAGTGTGTTCGCAGCCGGTTCTATCGCCAGCACGTAGAGCGGCTCCGGGGCCGCGATCCCCAATCCCTTGCGCTGGCCGATGGTGTAGGCGGGCAAGCCGTGGTGCTGCCCCAACACACGCCCGGCGGTATCGCGGATGGGGCCGGGGCGGAAGAGGTGAGGTGCTCGTTGGGCCAGGAAACGGCGATAGTCGCCGTCGCCGACGAAGCAGACGTCCTGGCTTTCGGGCTGCTCCGCCACGGGCAGCCGGCGCTGGCGGGCGATCTGGCGCACCTGTTTTTTGGTCAGGTCGCCCAGGGGAAAGAGGGTGTGCGCCAGTTGGCGCTGGTTCAGTGTGTGCAAAAAGTAGGACTGGTCCTTTTGCGGGTCGCGCCCGCGCAAGAGTTGGCAGCGGTCGGCGGAACAGCGTACGCGGGCGTAATGGCCGGTCGCCATCGAGTCGGCCCCTCCCGCCAGCACCCGGTCGAGGAGAAAGCCAAAGCGGACGGCGCGGTTGCAGGGGATACAGGGGTTGGGGGTGCGCCCGGCGCTGTAGGCGGCGATGAAATAATCCACCACCCAGGCTTTGAACTCGTTTTCGGCCTCCACCAGGGTAAAAGGGATGCCGAGTTGGTCAGCCACCCGGCGGGCGCGAGTGACCGAATCGGGGGTGCAGCAGGCGTTGGCGCGGGTTCGATCCGCTCCCGGTTCGGCCCACAGGTGCAGCATGGCGGCAGAGACCTGGTAGCCCCGCTCGACCAGGAGCGCGGCGGCGACGCTGCTATCCACTCCGCCGCTGAGGGCGACCGTCACCCGTGGGCAAGTCATTTTTCTCCCAGCGCCGCGCTCACTCGCCCCGGCGCAGCCGTTCGACGATGCCCGGCAATATCTCCAGCACTCGTTCCACGTCCGTCTCGTCGTTGGCGCGGCCGAGGGTGAGGCGCAGGCTGCCGATGCTCCACTCTGGCGGCATTCCCAGCGCGGTCAGGACGAACGAAGGTTCCGGCTCCCCTTCGGTGCAGGCGGCGCCGGAGCTGGCGGCGATCCCGGCCTGGTCGAGGTTCAACACCACCGCCTCCCCTTCGACGTTACGAAAGGCAAAACTGGCATGGTGGGGCAATCTTTGGACGGGGTGGCCGGTCAGGCGGCTTCCTGAGATGGTAGCCAGGACACCGGTGATGAGCCGGTCGCGCAGGTGGCGCAGGCGGGCCGCCTCGGCCACGCGCCCATCCTCCGCCAGTTGCAGCGCGGTCGCCAACCCCACCGCCCCGGCGACGTTGACCGTGCCGGGCCGCCGGCCGCGCTCGTGCCCGCCGCCGGTGATTGCGGGCAGGAGAGGCGTATCACGACGCACGTAGAGCAGGCCGACTCCCTTGGGGCCATAGAACTTGTGGGCCGCCAGCGCCATCAGATCCACGTGCAGGTCGTCCAGTTCCAACGGCAGCCGTCCGGCGGCCTGAACGGCATCGCTATGAAAGAGGACGCCGCGCTCGTGGCAAATGCGCCCAATCTTGACCAGCGGCTGCACCGTGCCGATCTCGTTGTTCGCCATCATCACGCTCACCAGGATGGTGTCGGGGCGGATGGCCGCCGCCACGTCGTCCGGGGAGACGTGCCCGTACTCGTCCACCGGCACGCGCGTGATCTCAAAGCCGAACAGGTCGCGCAGTTGGTCCACGGTGTGGCCGACGGCGTTATGCTCGATGGGGGTGGTGACGATGTGGTTGCCGCGCCCGCTCTGGCGTGCGGCCCAGGCCGCGCCCCGCAGGGCCAGATTGTCCGCCTCGCTGCCGGAGCCGGTGAAGGCGATCTCGGAGGGGTGGCAGCCCAACAGGTCGGCGACGGTGCGACGCGCTCCTTCCAGCGCACTGGCAGCCGCCTGCCCAAAGGCGTGGGAGGATTCGCTGTTGCCAAAGACCTCGCTCCAATAGGGGGCCATCGCCTCGACCACTCGCGGGTCAACCGGGGTGGTGGCGGAATGGTCCAGGTAGATGTGGGGTTGGGATGTGTTCATATACTGTCCTTTGCCTGATGATGGGGTATTGTAGCACGCAGCGGGGGGAGTGTCAACGAGGGGCGGAGGCATGGGGGAAATGCGCCGACAGTTCCAGAATCCAGGGCTGTTCAATTCTAACGCACCCGGCTGCTGGACGCAGACCAGGTGACAGGGGAAAAACAGCGTTTTCAGCGTTCGCCTGCGTCCTACTATTGTATGCCAGGGCGAGATTTCTAAAATTTGGAGCCGTCCGTTTAGAATTGAACAGCCCTGGTCCGAGTTGGATTATGCTTCCAGTGCCCACCGTCGTTTTGGAACCGGTGTGCATTTTGCGCTATCGGTGTGACGTGATATACTTGCCGGGAGGTGAACAAAATACAGAAAGGAGTGAGACGATGAAGCGACTGGTAGAATTTCCGTTGCAAGATGGCGGCTCCATTCTCGTCGAGGTCGAGGACGCGGGTGGGATGGGCGTGGTGCGCGAGGCCGCGCGTGGCGGGCGGGACGTGCCGGAAAAGGCCCGCCAGACCTTTGAGGCGGCGCTGGATAAAGTCCGCCCGGCGGCGGCCTCCATCATCAAAAAACTGCGCGGTCTCCACGACCCGCCCGACGAGATTGAGGTCGAGTTTGGGCTAAAGATGAGCGCCGAGGCGGGCGCGGTGGTCGCCTCCGGCGGGGTGGAGGCGAATTACACGGTCAAGTTGACCTGGAAGCGGGAGCGCAAGTAGACCGGTAGACCTGACAGGTCTCAGAAGACCTGTCAGGTCT
>CAYNVC010000136.1:0-3335 GCA_964400615.1 uncultured Anaerolineales bacterium
CGAGGGGGCCGGGCCGCTCAGGTCGGTCGCCGGCAGGCCGCGCCGGGTCAGTGCCTCACGCAGCCGCCCCGCCAGCCGTTCCGCCGTCTCGCGGGCGCGGGCGAGGTTGGTGTCCTCGTAGACCAATTTCGCCATGCGGCGGTAGGGTGGATATCCCTGCTCGCGGCGGAAGGCCAGCTCTTGGGTGGCGAACCCGGCGTAATCGTGGGCCGAGGCGGCGACGACGGCGTAATGGTCGGGGTGATAGGTTTGAATGATGACCTTGCCGCCGAGCAACCCCCGTCCGGCCCGTCCGGCCACCTGGGTCAGCAGCTGGAACGTGCGTTCGCCGGCGCGAAAGTCGGGCAGGTTGAGCGCCGGGTCGGCCGAGATGACGCCGACGACAGTCACCAGCGGCAGGTCCAGCCCCTTGGCGATCATCTGTGTGCCGATCAGGACGTCCGCTTCCCCATCCACGAACCGCTGCAAGATGGTGGTGTGGGCGGCGTGGGTTCTGGCGGTGTCTCGATCCCAGCGCATGATGCGTGCCTGGGGCCAGCGCCCCCGCACTGCCTCTTCCACCTTTTCGGTGCCCAGGCCAAAGTAGCGGATACGCTTGCTCCCGCACTGTGGGCAATGGTCGGGCTGCGGCTCGCGGTAGTCGCAGTGATGGCAGACCAGCCGGGCGCGGGGGCCGTGGTAGGTGAGCGGGATGTCGCAGTGCGGGCAGCGCAACACAGCGCCGCAATCGCGGCAGATGACAAAGGTCGCGCTTCCGCGCCGGTTGAGGAAGAGGATGGCCTGCTCCTGGCGCTCCAGGGCCTCGTCCAGCGCCCCCTGGAGCGTGCGGCTAAAGATGGAGCGGTTGCCAGCCCGCAGTTCGGCCCTCAAGTCCACGATCTGCACCGGCGGGAGGGGGGCGTAGCGGGCCTCGGACGGGCCGTCGCGCAGGGGGTGGTAGCGGGTGGTGGGGATGTGGTAGTGGGACTGTAGATCGTGTATCCGGCGGGTGTGGCCCATGATGCGGCGCGGCATTTCCAGCAGCACAAAATCGCCCCGCCGGGCGCGATGGTACGATTCCAGGCTGGGGGTGGCGGAGCCGAGGATGACCGTCGCTCCGGTCTGGCGGGCCATCTCTAGCGCCGCGTCGCGGGCGTGATAGCGCGGCCGGGGGGCCTCTTGCTTGTAGCTGGAGTCGTGCTCCTCGTCCAAAACGATCAGCCCCAGCGCGGGCAGCGGCGCAAAGAGGGCCGAGCGCGGGCCGACGACGACGGCGACCAGCCCGGCGCGGGCACGCCGCCAGGCGTCGTACCGCTCCCCTGGCGTCAGCCTGCTGTGGACGACGGCCACGCGGCCGGGGAAGCGGGCCGCAAAACGGCCCACGGTCTGAGGGGTGAGCGAGATCTCGGGGACGAGGACGATGGCGCTCCGGCCCTGCTCCAGCACGCGGGCGACTGCCCGCAGGTATATCTCGGTCTTGCCGGACCCGGTGACGCCGTGGAGAAGAAAGGCCCGAGATTTGGGGTTTGGCAATTGGTCATTGGTCATTGATGATTGGGATTCGATTACGTCCCACACGGCTTGCTGGTCGGGTGTGAGGGGGGGCGGGGTGGTGGGGACGAAAACCTGTCCGGCCAGCGGGTCGCGCCACACATTTTCGGCCTCCAGGGCAATCAGTTCGCGCTCGGCCAATTTGTTCAGGTGATAGCGGGTGCAGCCGGTCGCGGCGCGTATCGAACTGATCTCCACCGGCCCGTCCGCCTGGCGCAGGAACTCGATTATGGCCGGGTAGACCGGGCTGCGCAGCCCGGCCAGCGCCCTCCCGGCAGCGGCGTTGGGGAGCAGCCGGGCCATGTGTGCCTGCCTGGGCCGGGTGCGTGGTGGGGCCAGGAAGGACTGCCGGGTGATGACGCCCCGGCGGGCGAGTTGTCCGGCGGCGGCACGCCAGTCGAGCGAACGCAGGGCGGTGTTCAATTGAGAACCGCGCAACGGCCCGCGCCGGCGGAGCAGTTCCAGCAGCGCGGCCTGTGCGGGCGTCCTGGCTCCGGCGGCGGGCGCGGATGGGGCGAGCGCGAGCAAAACGTCGGCGTAGCCGACCACCCCCGGCGGGAGCATCAACTGCATACATTCGTGGAGTGGGGCCAGGTACGCGCGGCTCATCCAGCGGGCCAGTTCGATCTGGGCCGGTGTGAGAACCGGATCGGGGTCCACCAGCGATTCGACCGGGCGGGTTTTGGGGACGGGGGATTCGTCCGGCGCGGCGACGACGATCCCATAGAGCCGCCGGGGGCCAAAGGGGACGATGACGAGCGAACCGGGCGCTGGGCAGTCCGGCATCTCGTCCGGCAGGTGATAGGTGAACGAGGGCGTGTCCCACTCGGCTGCCGATTTGACCGGTGAAAGGACGATCACCTCGACGAAATTCGCGGGTTGGGGCACTCGCTACACCTCCTCACCAAAGCGGGAGCTATAGTGCAGGAACACCAGGTAGCCGCCGACGAGCACGAGCAACGCGGTGACTGCGGTGCGCAGCAGAAAATCCAGCCCGGTCGGCGAGTTGTAATAGAGCAGGTCGCGGTAGGAAGCGATGATCGAGGCCATCGGGTTCAGGCGGTTGAGCCAGAGTTGAGCGTCGAACGTGATGCCCATGATCGTGGCCTCCTGGGGCACCTGGCTGAGGGGGTAAAATATGGGGGTGACAAAGAACCAGGCCATCATCATAACTTCTATGATGATCTGCGTGTCCCGGTAGAACACGTTGAGGGTGGCGAGAAACAGGCAGATTCCGGTGGTCAAAACAAGCTCGACCAGGATGGGGATGGGCAGCAGCAACGCCCACTTGGTGATTGGTGCGCCTGAGACGAGCGCCAGCCCAAAAAAGACGGGCAGGGCGATGATAAAGTTGACCAGGTTCGATATGACAATCGAGATGGGCAGTATCTCGCGGGGAAAGTAGACTTTTTTGACCAGCGAAGCGTTGCCCACGATGCTGCCGGTGGAGGCGCTCACGGAGGCGGAGAAAAAGTTCCACGGCAGCAGGGCGCAGAGGACAAAGATGTGGAAATTGGGCTGGCGCGATTTTCCGGCCAAAAAGCCAAAAACCACCGTATAGACCAGCATCATCAGCAGCGGGTTGGCCCACGACCATGCGACACCCAATACCGAGTTGCGGTAGCGTACCTTGAGGTCGCGCACGACCAGGTTGCGGATCAGCTCGCGGTAATCCACCAGTTCTCGAAAGCGGTGTAGGATGTTCATAAATGTCAGCTCTCCCGTCCACTAAAATGTTGCTGCCCGACAGGTTCAGCGGTAGGACGCAGACGAACGCTGAAAACGCTGTTTTCCCCTGTTGCCCG